>NZ_SCND01000093.1:0-17087 GCF_005503585.1 Pseudomonas sp. 2VD | reverse complement strand
GTGGACAGCTCGCGTCCCACCGCCAGCGCCTGGCGGGTAATGCCCAGCGCGGTTTCCAGACTGATGGTGGTCATGGTCGTTCCTCTCGAGTTGTTAAGGCTAGAAATCGGGAAACCACCCGCGATGCGGGCGCGTTCGAAAATTTGTACCCAATCTAGTAGCCGACCGGCCCTACGAAAGCAACATTCCAGAACAATGTGAACATAATTTTGTATACATTTTTTCAAACGCTGGTTTTATAAGCCTGCTAACAAAAATGTTAATTCATTGTTTTTATTAAGGAAAAATTGATTTCAGCGGCTTTTTCCAGCGTATACAACCCATCTTGACCTTGCGCTCCCCCTCTGCCTAGAATCGTTCCAACTTTTGTACACAATTAGTATAAGAACGAGGAACAAAACGATGGCCAGAATGAGAGCAATCGAAGCCGCCGTACTGGTGATGCGCCGCGAAGGCGTGGATACCGCGTTCGGCGTCCCCGGTGCCGCGATCAACCCCATGTACGCCGCGCTGAAGAAGATCGGCGGCATCGACCATGTCCTGGCCCGTCACGTCGAAGGCGCCTCGCACATGGCCGAGGGCTACACCCGTACCAAGGCCGGCAACATCGGCGTCTGCATCGGCACCTCCGGCCCTGCCGGCACCGACATGATCACCGGCCTCTACTCCGCCTCCGCCGACTCCATCCCGATTCTCTGCATTACCGGCCAGGCACCGCGCGCGCGCCTGCACAAGGAAGACTTCCAGGCGGTCGACATCTCCAGCATCGCCGCGCCGGTGGCCAAGTGGGCGACCACCGTGCTGGAACCGGCCCAGGTCCCCTACGTATTCCAGAAGGCCTTCCAGCTGATGCGCAGCGACCGGCCCGGCCCGGTACTGATCGACCTGCCGTTCGACGTACAGATGGCCGAGATCGAGTTCGACATCGACGCCTACGAGCCCCTCCCGGTGAGCAAGCCGAAGGCCACCCGGGTCCAGGCCGAGAAGGTCCTGGCCATGCTCGACGAAGCCGAGCGCCCGCTGCTGGTGGCCGGCGGCGGCATCTTCAACGCCGACGCCGCCGAGCGCTTCCGCGAATTCGCCGAGCTGACCGGCATCCCGGTGATCCCGACCCTGATGGGCTGGGGCGTAATCCCCGACGACCACCCGCAGATGGCCGGCATGGTCGGCCTGCAGACCTCGCACCGCTACGGCAACGCCACCCTGCTGGAATCCGACCTGGTGCTCGGCATCGGCAACCGCTGGGCCAACCGCCACACCGGCAGCGTCGAGGTCTATACCGAAGGTCGCCGCTTCATCCATGTCGACATCGAACCGACCCAGATCGGCCGGGTGTTCATGCCCGACCTGGGCATCGTCTCCGACGCCGGCGCCGCCCTCGACGCATTCCTCGAAGTGGCCCGCGAGTGGAAGGCCGCCGGCAAGCTGAAGTCGCGCGCCGCCTGGCTGGAAAGCTGCCAGCAGCGCAAACGCACGCTGCAGCGCAAGACCCACTTCGACAACGTGCCGGTGAAACCGCAGCGCGTCTACGAAGAGATGAACGAGTTCTTCGGCAAGGATGCCTGCTACGTCAGCACCATCGGCCTGTCGCAGATCGCCGGCGCACAGTTCCTCCACGTCTACCAACCGCGCCACTGGATCAACTGCGGCCAGGCCGGCCCGCTGGGCTGGACCATTCCCGCCGCGCTGGGGGTGGTCAAGGCCGACCCGAGCCGCCAGGTGGTGGCGCTCTCCGGCGACTACGACTTCCAGTTCATGATCGAGGAACTGGCGGTCGGCGCGCAGTTCAAGCTGCCCTATATCCACGTACTGGTGAACAACTCCTACCTGGGCCTGATCCGCCAGGCGCAGCGCGGCTTCGACATGGACTATTGCGTGCAGCTGGCCTTCGACAACATCAACGCCCCCGAGCTGGAAGGCTACGGCGTCGACCACGTCGCGGTGGTCGAGGGCCTGGGCTGCAAGGCGATCCGGGTGTTCGACCCGAACGAGATCGGCGCCGCCCTGGCCAAGGCCCGCGAACTGATGCAGCAGCACCAGGTGCCGGTGGTGGTCGAGGTGATCCTGGAGCGCGTCACCAACATCTCCATGGGTACCGAGATCAACGCCATCAACGAGTTCGAGGAACTGGCCGAGAAAGGCGCCGACGCGCCGACCGCCATCTCGCTGCTCGACTGATCGCCGGCCTTTCCCGGAGGCGCGGACGGTGCGTGCGGCACCCCGCCCCCGGCGAAAGGCCTCCCGAACGTTTGAACGAACGATAGGAGCAAGACATGCCCCGTTTCTGCGCCAACCTGTCCATGCTGTTCACCGAGGTGGATTTCCTCGAACGCTTCGACGCCGCCGCCAAGGCCGGCTTCGCCGGCGTCGAGTACCTCTTCCCCTATGACGTCGAGGCCGAGGCGATCAAGGCCCGCCTGGAAGCCAACGGCCTGGAGCAGGTGCTGTTCAACCTGCCGGCCGGCGACTGGGCCAAGGGCGAGCGCGGCATCGCCTGCCACCCGGATCGGGTCCAGGAGTTCCGCGAGGGGGTCGACAAGGCCATCGCCTACGCCAGGGTGCTGGGCAACCGCCAGGTGAACTGCCTCGCCGGGATCCGGCCGCAGGGGCACGACTGCGCCAGCGTCGAGAAGACCTTCGTCGACAACCTGCGCTACGCCGCCGACAAGCTGGAAGCCGCAGGCATCCGCCTGGTCATGGAGATGATCAACACCCTCGACATCCCCGGCTTCTACCTGCAGAACACCCGCCAGGCCCTGGAGATCCGCGACAAGGTCGGCAGCGCCAACCTGTTCCTGCAATACGACATCTATCACATGCAGATCATGGAAGGCGACCTGGCCCGCACCCTGGAAAACCAGTTGGCGGCGATCAACCACGTGCAACTCGCCGACAACCCCGGCCGCCACGAACCGGGCACCGGCGAGATCAACTACCGCTTCCTCTTCGAGCACCTGGACCGCATCGGCTACCAGGGCTGGATCGGCTGCGAGTACAAGCCGGCCACCACCACCGAAGCCGGCCTCGGCTGGATGAAGACGCACAACGTCGTCTGATCCGCACCCACGAACAAGACGCTCCCGCCTCCCTGCGCGGAGCCACTCGACAGACAGAACCAGGAGACACTCTCATGGCCAAGATCGGATTCATCGGCACCGGAATCATGGGCAAGCCCATGGCGCAGAACCTGCAGAAGGCCGGCCACAGCCTGTTCCTTTCCACCCACCACGACGCCGCTCCGGCCGACCTGCTGGAGGCCGGCGCCATTGCCCTGGCCAACCCGAAGGAAGTGGCCCAGGAAGCCGAGTTCATCATCGTCATGGTGCCGGACACCCCGCAGGTCGAGGATGTGCTGTTCCGCAAGGACGGTATCGCCGAGGGCGTCGGCCCGAACAAGGTGGTGATCGACATGAGTTCGATCTCCCCCACCGCCACCAAGGGCTTCGCCGAGAAGATCAAGGCTACCGGCGCGCAGTACCTGGACGCCCCGGTCTCCGGCGGCGAGGTCGGCGCCAAGGCGGCGACCCTGAGCATCATGGTCGGCGGCTGCCCGAACACCTTCGAACGCGCCTTGCCGCTGTTCCAGGCGATGGGCAAGAACATCACCCGCGTCGGCGGCAACGGCGACGGCCAGACCGCCAAGGTGGCCAACCAGATCATCGTCGCGCTGAACATCCAGGCGGTCGCCGAGGCCCTGCTGTTCGCCGCCCGCAACGGCGCCGATCCGGCCAAGGTGCGCGAGGCGCTGATGGGTGGCTTCGCCTCCTCGCGGATCCTCGAGGTGCACGGCGAACGCATGGTCAAGGGCACCTTCGACCCGGGCTTCCGCATCAGCCTGCACCAGAAGGACCTCAACCTGGCCCTGGCCGGCGCCCGCGAGCTGAACCTGAACCTGCCCAACACCGCCAACGCCCAGCAGGTGTTCAGCACCTGCGCGGCCATCGGCGGCAGTAACTGGGACCACTCGGCGCTGATCAAGGGCCTGGAGCACATGGCCAACTTCTCGATCCGCGACGAGTGATCCGCAGTCCGCGCGGGCCGTCACCCCGCGCGGAGCGACGAACCCCTTTTCGAAGGGCTCGGGGAGAGGAACGGTCGGCGAACTCCGGTGTTCGCCGCCGCCCTCTTCCTTCCCCGCCCACAAGGCGGGGTAAAGGAAGCGAACGCCCGGCCGGGAGATTCACGGCCTCTGCGTCCGGGCGCCTCGCTTCCATTCCCCAGTTCCCGCCGGCGCGGGTGCTGCGGAATGGAAGCGTCGACGACGCTGCGACCGCCGGTCCGACCGGCGGCACGACAACAAGAAATTCGGAGCCTGTCATGAGTACCGATCCACGCGCCTTTCTCACCGAGCTGTTCAATACCGCGGTGGCAGCCGGCCATCCCTACCAGGTGCTGGCCGACCACCTGCCGGAAGATTGCAGCGGGCGCGCCATCGTCATCGGTGCCGGCAAGGCCGCCGGAGCCATGGCCGAAGTGGTGGAGAAGCACTGGCAGGGCGAGATCCAGGGCCTGGTAGTGGCGCCTTACCGCTACGGCGCGCAATGCAGTCGCATCGAGGTGGTGGAAGCCTCCCATCCGGTGCCCGACGACGCCGGCGAGCGCGTCGCCCGTCGCGTGCTGGAACTGATCAGCGGCCTGAACGAGAGCGACCGGGTGATCTTCCTTCTCTCCGGCGGCGGCTCCGCACTGCTTTCGCTGCCTGCCGAAGGCATTGGCCTGGCGGACAAGCAGGCGGTGAACAAGGCGCTGCTCAAGTCCGGCGCCGCCATCGGCGAGATGAACTGCGTGCGCAAGCACCTCTCGGCGATCAAGGGCGGTCGCCTGGCCAAGGCCTGCTGGCCGGCCAGCGTCTATACCTACGCGATTTCCGACGTTCCCGGCGACGAGGCCACGGTGATCGCCTCCGGCCCCAGCGTCGGCGACCCGACCACCTCCGCCGACGCCCTGGCGATCCTCAGGCGCTACGCCATCGACGTACCGCAGAACGTCCTCGACTGGCTCGCCGACCCGCGTTCGGAAACCGTCAAGCCCGACGACCCGCGCCTGGCGCGCAGCCACTTCCAGTTGATCGCCACGCCACAGAACGCCCTCGACGCAGCAGCGGTGAAGTGCCGCGCGGCCGGCTTCTCGACGCTGATCCTCGGCGACCTGGAGGGCGAGGCGCGGGAAGTCGCCAAGGTCCACGCCGGCATCGCCCGGCAGATCCGCAAGCACGGCCAGCCGCTGGCGGCGCCCTGCGTGATCCTCTCCGGCGGCGAGACCACCGTCACCGTGCGTGGCAACGGTCGCGGCGGACGCAACGCCGAGTTCCTCCTCAGCCTCACCGCCGAGCTAAAGGGCGAACCGAACATCTGGGCCCTGGCCGGCGACACCGACGGCATCGACGGCTCGGAAGACAACGCCGGCGCGCTGATGACGCCCTGCTCCCATGCGCGCGGCGAAAAGGCCGGGCTGAAGATCCGCGACGAGCTCGACGACAACAACGGCTACGGCTATTTCCAGACCCTCGGCGACCTGCTGGTGACCGGACCGACCCGCACCAACGTGAACGACTTCCGCGCCATTCTCATCCTCGAGTCCTGACATGACAGCCGACAAGAAAGCCAAGATCCTCGCCACCCTCGGCCCGGCCACCCGCAGCCGCGACGATATCCGTGCCCTGGTGGAGGCCGGCGCCAACCTGTTCCGCCTGAACTTCAGCCACGGCGACTACGCCGATCACGCGCAGCGCTTCGCCTGGGTGCGCGAGGTGGAAGCGGAACTGAACTACCCGATCGGCGTGCTCATGGACCTGCAGGGTCCGAAGCTGCGAGTCGGCCGCTTCGCCGCCGGTGCCGTGCAATTGCAGCGTGGGCAGACCTTCACCCTCGACCTCAGCGACGCCCCCGGCGACGAGCGGCGGGTCAACCTGCCGCATCCGGAGATCATCCATGCCCTGGAACCGGGCATGAGCCTGCTACTGGACGACGGCAAGATCCGCCTGGAAGTGGTCAACTGCCACAGCGACGCCATCGAGACCCGCGTGGCGGTGGGTGGCGAGCTGTCCGATCGCAAGGGCGTCAACGTGCCGGAAGCGGTGCTGCAACTCAGCCCGCTGACCGACAAGGACCGCCGCGACCTGGCCTTCGGCCTGGAACTGGGGGTCGACTGGGTGGCGCTGTCCTTCGTGCAACGCCCGGAGGACATCGACGAGGCCCGTGGGCTGATCGGCGACAAGGCCTTCCTCATGGCCAAGATCGAGAAGCCCAGCGCGGTGAGCGCCATCGAGGCGATCGCCGAGCGCGCCGACGCGATCATGGTGGCGCGCGGCGACCTCGGCGTAGAGGTGCCGGCGGAGAGCGTGCCGGGCATCCAGAAACGCATCGTCCAGGTCTGCCGCCAGCTCGGCAAGCCGGTGGTGGTGGCCACCCAGATGCTCGAGTCGATGCGCTTCTCCCCCGCCCCCACCCGCGCCGAGGTGACCGACGTAGCCACCGCGGTGGGCGCCGGCGCCGACGCGGTGATGCTCTCGGCGGAAACCGCTTCCGGACAATACCCTCGCGAGGCGGTAGAGATAATGGCGAAGATCGTCCGCCAGGTGGAGGCCGAGCCGGACTACCACGTCCAGCTCGAGGTCAACCGTCCGCAGCCCGACGCTACCGTCTCCGATGCGATCAGCTGCGCGATCCGCCGGGTCAGCCGGATCCTCCCGGTGGCGGTGCTGGTGAACTACACCGAGTCGGGCAACTCGACCCTGCGCGCCGCCCGCGAGCGGCCCAAGGCGCCGATCCTCAGCCTGACCCCGAACCTGCGTACCGCGCGGCGACTGACCGTGGCCTGGGGCGTGTATTCGGTGGTCAACGAGCAACTGGCGCACGTCGACGAGATCTGCTCGACCGCCCTCGACATCGCCCTGGCCCAGCGCATGGCGCGCCGCGGCGACACCGTGGTGGTCACCGCCGGCGTGCCGTTCGGTCGCCCCGGCTCGACCAACATGCTGCGCATCGAGACCGTGGCGCCGCCGCTGGGAGATCTCTGAAGCAACGAGTTCGGTCCGGCTCGCGCCGTCCCCCCGGGCATGCGGGTCGGGCCACCCTTGTCTCTCTCGGATGGATGGGGCCGGAAATACGGGGCCGCGTCTCCATCCATCCGGGAAAGACCTTCTTGTCGGACCATGGCCTCCCTCGCGCACTCCCATGCAGGCCATGGACATTCAAGGCCTCCGGTTCAACTCCTGCCGGAGGTCTTTTTTTCTTCTTGGAACGCCCTGCATGCATGACCCTCGCCTGGCCTTCTCGTCCGGGGTGCGTCGCCTCCGCGCCAGACCCTACAATGACCGCCCCCGCCCCTCGCGCAGGCCTGGCATCTCCGTGCCTGCCGAGCGGCCCTTGCCGCACTGACCGCCATGCCCCTGCAACCTCTCCTCAATGCATCCCGAATCCTCCTGCGCGGCATCAGCCAGGTGTTCCTCCAGGGCGACCCACGCCTGGGCCTGGCCTGTCTGCTGGCGATCGCCGTCGGCGCACCGCCGCTGCTCGCCGGCGCCCTCCTTGGCGGCGCCCTCGGCCCGTTGCTGGCTCACCTGTTGCGTTGCGCCGACAGCGACATCGAGGCCGGGCTGTACGGTTACAACGCCGTGCTGATCGGCATGCTGCTGGCATTCCGCTTCGCCTGGTCGCCGGGACTGGTGTCGCTGGTAGCGCTCGGCTGCCTGGCCAGCGTGGCGTTGCAGCGCCTGTTCCTGCATGGGCTGCGCCGACGCCGCTGGCTACCGCCCTATACCCTTGGCTTCGTCCTCAACGGCTGGTGGCTGGTGCCCCTCGGCGCCTGGCTAGGCCTGGCCCCGGCGGCCCATGGCGGCTGCTTCAGCTGCGCCTGGAGCGGCACGGCGGAGCTGGCGGCGCTAACGCTGGGGATCGGCGAGATCATCTTCCTCGGTGAACCGCTGGCAGGGCTGCTGGTCTGGCTCGGCCTGCTGCTGGTCTCGCGTCCCTCGGCCGCCTGGGCCCTCGCCGGCGCCGCGGCCAGCCTGCCGCTGGCCTGGCTGCTGGGCTACGACTGGGCGAGCGCGCTCGCCGGGCTCTACGGCCTGAACGCCGCTCTTGCCGGGCTGGCCCTGGCCTTGCGCTACCGCAGCGTCTGGCCGCCACTGCTCGGCATGGGCCTGGCGGTGGCGCTGCAACCGCTGTTCGGCCTGCTCGGCCTGCCGGCGCTGACCGCACCGTTCATCCTCGCCTGCCTGCTCTGCATCGGCGGCGAGCGCCTTTACCTGCGCCTGGCCGGCAGCCTCGGCGCGCGCCTCGGCCGGCGGCGCTCCTGAGCGGGGAACGCTGGCGCCGGCGGGCTAGTCTGGTAAGGTGCCGCATCCATCATCAGGAGCCACGATGAGCGCACCCGACAGCTGGCGCGAACGCCTCTACATCGTCATCTTCCAGACCGACACCCGCGACGGCCGGCGCTTCGACAGCGCGCTGCTGCTGGTGATCCTGGCCAGCCTGCTGGTAGTGATGATCGACAGCATCGACGAGATCCACCAGGACTACGGCGACCTGCTGGCCTACATCGAATGGGGCTTCACCGGCATCTTCCTGGTGGAATACCTGCTGCGCCTGTACTGCTCGCCCAAGCCGCTGCGCTATGCCTTCAGCTTCTACGGCCTGGTCGACCTGCTGGCGATCCTCCCCGGCTTCCTCGCCCTGCTCTACCCCGACGCCCAGTACCTGCTGATCGTCCGGGTGATACGCATGCTGCGGATCTTCCGCGTGCTCAAGCTGCGCCAGTACCTGAGCCAGGCCAATTTCCTGCTCACCGCCCTGCGCGGCAGCAAGCAGAAGATCATCGTGTTCTTCCTCACCGTGATGACCCTGGTCACCGTGTTCGGCGCGCTGATGTACGTGGTCGAAGGCCCGGAGCACGGTTTCACCAGCATCCCCCGCGGCATCTACTGGGCGATCGTCACCCTGACCACGGTCGGCTTCGGCGACATCACCCCGAAGACCCCGCTCGGCCAGGCCATCGCCAGCCTGGTGATGCTCACCGGCTACTCGATCATCGCGGTGCCCACCGGGATCTTCACCGCCGAACTCGCCACCGCGATGCGCCAGGACCCGGCCAACCTGTTGCAGCGGGATTGCCCGGTGTGCCGCAAGGCGACCCACGAAGTGCAGGCGGCATTCTGCTGCCGCTGCGGCAACCCGTTGTTCCCTCGCGAGGAAGGCAGCCATGGGAAGTCTTGACCGGCAGCGCTGGGACGCCCTCTGGCAGCGACTCGGCGGCAACCCGCCGGCGGATGCCTTCGACGCGCTGCTGGCGGCCTATGGCGGGGCCGACCGGCACTACCACAGCGATCGCCACATCCTCGCCTGCCTGGAGCACTTCGACCGCTGGCGCCAACTGGCGCGGCGGCCGGACCTGGTGGAGCTGGCGTTGTGGACCCACGACCTGGTCTACGACACCCAGCGCCAGGACAACGAGGCCGCCAGCGCCGCCAGCACCGAGCGCTGGCTCGACCAGGCCGGGCTGGCGGCGCTGCGTCCGGCCCTGCGCGAACTGATCATGGCCACCTGTCACCAGGCGCCGCCGGGAGACGCCGACGCAGCCCTGGTGGTGGATCTCGACCTCGCCATCCTCGCCGCGCCGGCGCCGGTCTACGCACGCTACGAGGCGGACGTCCGCGCCGAATACGCCTGGGTGCCGGAACCGCTGTTCCGCGCCGGGCGCGGCAAGTTGCTGCGCCAGTTGCTGGAGCAACCGGCGCTGTACCACTGCGAACCGCTGCGGCAGCGCTGGGAGGCCGCCGCCCGCGCCAACCTGCGCGGTGCCCTGGAGCGCCTGGAACAGCCGGCCTGAGCCGCACGGGAAAATTTCTTCGCGCCGCTTAACCCGTCTTTCACCGCGCTTGCGTCTCAGGCAGCAGGAAGGGACCGCACGCACGGGTTCCTCGCCCCTCCATCCGCCCAAGGAAGAGATATCGTGAATCGACTCGCCGCCTCTCCGCTCCTGTTCGCCGGCCTGTTCGCCAGCGCTCCGTTGCTGGCCGCGCCACAAGCGGTCGACAGCCGCATCAGCGCGGTCACCGTCTACGCCGACCGTGCCGTGGTCACCCGCACCGCCCGCCTGCAATTGCCCAAGGGCCAGCATGAGATCGCCCTGGAGCAACTGCCCTTCCAGCTCGACGACGCCAGCCTGCGCGCGTCCCTCGGCGCCAGCGCCGCCGCCACCCTGCTCGACGTCAGCAGCGCCGCGCAACGGGTCGAGCGCCCGGACGACAACCGTGTGCAGCAGCTCGACCAGCAACTGCGCGAGATAGACCGGCAACTGCGGGAAATCCATGACCGCGGCAGCGTGCTCGAAGCGCAGAAGAAGTTCCTCGCCGACATCCAGAGCGGCAGCACCCAGCCCGGCAAGGATCGCCCCATGCCCGGCATCGACGAGCTGAAGAGCCTGCTGCAACTGACCGAAGGCAACCTCGAACGCCTGCTCGCCGAGCAGCGCCAGCTGGACGACCGCGCCGCCGAACTGGAACAGCGCAAGCAGCAGTTGCAGGAGCAGCGCGGCACCCTCAACGGCGACGGCAAGCGCTTCAAGCGCGCGGTCCTGCGGGTCGCCCTGGAGCAACCGGCACAGGTCGAGGTGAAGCTCGACTACACCCTGCGCGACGCCTCCTGGCAGCCGACCTACGACGCACGCCTGCGCGACGGCGCGAAGACCATCGAACTGACCTACCAGGGCCTGGTCCGGCAGAGCAGCGGCGAAGACTGGACCGACATCGACCTGACCCTCTCCACCGCCCGTCCGGCCCTGGGCGGCAACGTACCGCGGCTGAATCCCTGGATCGTCGACATCGACGCGCCCAACGCCTACTACGGTGCCGAGATGGCCATGCAGGACGCTCCGGCGCCCATGCCGCAAGCCGCGCCCATCGCCAGGACCTCGGCGAAGATGGCCATGCCGGCCTCGGCGCCGAAGCTGGCCGAGGCGCGGCTCGCCACCGCGGAGGTCAGCAGCGGAGCCGCCAGCGCCTCTTTCCACATCCCCGTGCCGGCGACCCTGAACAGCGACGGCAGCGCGCAGAAGGTCACCATCGCCCGCCTGGAAATGCCGGCCAAGCTGCGCTACCTGGCGGCCCCGGCCCTGCGCGAAACCGCCTACCTGGAGGCGGAAACCCGCAACGACAGCGACTACCCGCTGCTCCCCGGCACCCTGAATACCTTTCTCGGCAACAGCTTCGTCGCCAGCGGCCATCTGCGCGGGGTGATGCCCGGGGAAAGCTTCGAACTGGCACTGGGCGCCGACGAGGGCATCGGCATCGAACGCAAGCTGGTCAAGCGCTACACCGACAGCAGCGGCCTGATCGGCAACCGCACGCGGGTCAACTACGAATTCCGCATCGACGTGCGCAACAACCACAAGAACGCCGAACGCGTGCAGTTCGAGGACCAGTTGCCGGTCTCGCGCAACGAGCAGATCCAGGTCACCTTGCTGGAACCCAAGGCGCAGGAAATCAAGCGCGAGGACGACGGCAAGCTGAAGTGGGACTGGACCCTGCAACCCGGCGAGAAACGCAGCGCCACCCTGAAGTTCAGCGTGGAGTATCCCAAGGACCTGGCGGTCAGCGGCCTCGACTAGCGCTGGCCAAAGCGCCGGCCGCGGCATAGGCTCGAGCGGGTAATAAGCAAAGCAGTTTTTGATATTTACCCTGCATATAACCCGACGTTATAGTCGAGCCACTACAACATGCCCAAAGGAACTGCCCTGTGAAACGACTGTTCAGCGCCTCCCTGCTGGCCGCCGGCCTGGCGCTCGGCGGCGCCGCTCACGCCGCCCAGCCCCTGCTCAACGTCTCCTACGACGTGATGCGCGACTTCTACAAGGAATACAACCCGGCCTTCCAGAAATACTGGAAAGCGGAGAAAGGCGAGAACATCACCATCCAGATGTCCCATGGCGGTTCCAGCAAGCAGGCGCGCTCGGTGATCGACGGTCTGCCCGCCGACGTCATCACCATGAACCAGGCCACCGACATCGACGCCCTCGCCGACAACGGCGGCCTGGTGCCGAAGGACTGGGCGACCCGCCTGCCGAACAACAGCGCGCCGTTCACCTCGGCCACCGTGTTCATCGTTCGCAAGGGCAACCCCAAGGCCCTGAAGGACTGGCCGGACCTGCTCAAGGACGGCGTCCAGGTAGTGGTGCCGAACCCCAAGACCTCCGGCAACGGCCGCTATACCTATCTCTCCGCCTGGGGCTACGTGCTGAAGAACGGCGGTGACGAGAACAAGGCCAAGGAATTCGTCGGCAAGCTGTTCAAGCAGGTACCGGTGCTCGACACCGGCGGCCGCGCCGCCACCACTACCTTCATGCAGAACCAGATCGGCGACGTACTGGTGACCTTCGAGAACGAAGCCGAGATGATCGCCCGCGAATTCGGCCGAGGCGGCTTCGAGGTGGTCTACCCGAGCGTGTCCGCCGAGGCCGAGCCCCCCGTGGCGGTGGTCGACAAGGTGGTCGAGAAGAAAGGCAGCCGCGCCCAGGCCGAGGCCTACCTGAAGTACCTGTGGTCGGACGAGGGCCAGACCATCGCCGCCAACAACTACCTGCGCCCGCGCAACCCGGAGATCCTCGCCAAGTTCGCCGACCGCTTCCCGAAAGTCGACTTCTTCTCGGTGGAGAAGACCTTCGGCGACTGGCGCAGCGTGCAGAAGACCCACTTCATCGACGGCGGCGTATTCGACCAGATCTACAGCCCCAACTGATCCCTCGCCGCTCGACGAAAAAGCCGGAAGCGCTCGCGCTTCCGGCTTTTTCATTCGGCTTGCAGTTCAGCCACTGCCGCCTCAGCGAAACTCGTGCTCCACCTCGGACCAGAGGCTCACCCGCTGTCCGCCGGCCTCGAAGAACTCCATCTCGCGGCGGATGCCGGCGCTGTCTCGCCAGCCCGGCAGGTCGAGGACGATCAGCTCTTCCAGGTGATCCATGTAGAAGGCGTCCACCGGCGCCCACAACCTGCCGATCGCCGCGCGGTCGAGATCGGCCAGGCACAGGTTGATCGGGTGGGACATGGAGACCTGGCTGAATACCACGTGGCCGGCGCGGACGATGGTCGCCGCGACCTCGTTGCAGGCACGGAAGCGCTGCTCGACCACCTCGGCGTCGGCATGGCTGTAAGGACAGGCTAGGAATATCTTGCGCATGGTTACCTCGTTGCGGAAAAGCGACGCCGCGATGGCTCGCGGCGCTCGTCGGGGGATGTTTCAGGCTGCGTGCAGGGCGCTTTTTTCCGCCTCGTCATGCTCCTGCCGGGCATAGCGCTCGGCGGCAGGCACCGAGATGCGGATGGCGATGAATACCGCCAGCAGGCCACCGAACAATTTGCCGAGCAGGATCGGCAGGATCAGCGTCGGCTGGAAGTTGGCGGTGAATGCCAGGTGATCGCCGATGGTGGCCTGGGCGCAGACGCCCAGGGCCACGCAAAGCACCTTGTCGCGAGCATTCATGTATTTGAACAGGTGGTAGGTGGCGATGATGTTCGCCAGCACCATGACAAAGGCGGTGGCGCCCGGCTGGGACAGCCCCAGGTAACGGCCGAGGACCGCCATCGGGCGCTTGCAGTAGCGCTGGAACAGGTAGCAGATGGGGAAGGTCCCGGCCAGCATGATGCCGATGTAGCCAGCGATCTCGATGGCGCGGAACAACTCTTTCTCGTCGGCGAACATCGGGTCGAAGTCCCAGCCGCCGAAGACCTTGGTGAAGACTCCGGTGAAGTGCTGGACGATGGAAAGCGCCAGGGCCATCTTGATGAACGCGTCCATCACCTTGCCGAATACCAGGAACCCGGTGACCATCGCCGTCGCCCGGTACTTCAGGCCGGCGGCCAGCAGGAAGCAGAAGACGAACAGTGGCGCCAGCAGCCGAAGCATGCCGAGGAAGTCCAGCGACAGGTAGTGCAGGGCCGGCGAACCGGTCGATACCAGTTCGCGCACCGGGATGTGGTTGAGGGTAATCAGCAGCAACGCCGCCAGCACCGCGAACGGAATGCTGATCAACCCGGCCATCGCCCCCAGCGCCAGGTACTTGTGGTCCTTGCGCTCGAGCATGGTCAGGCCGACCGGGATCAGGTAGACGATGGTCGCGCCGGAGGTGTAGCCCACCAGCATGGCGGTAATCCACATGTCGCGGTTGGCGGTCAGGGCATCGGCCAACTGGTAGCCGCCCATGTCCACCGCGATGATCGACAGCGCGGCGATGGATACGTCGGAACCGAGGGTCTGGAAGAACGGGCCGAGGGCATGGGAAATCGCCTTCGACAGATAGGGAATGGCTACCATGATGCCGGCCTGGGCGAGGAACACCGGACCGATGGCGTGGATGCCGTTGACGAACTCGCGGCCCAGACCGCTTTCCGGGCGCAGGATGGAAGCCAGCGCGCCAAGTACCGCACCCAGCATGATCAGGTAAATCACATAGTTTCCGAACTCGGCCATCTGCGTCGTTCTCCCCTCGGCAGGCTCCCGTAGCGGGATGCGTTCTTCTGGTTGTCTGGTCGGGAGGCCGGCCACGCCGGTCGCTCCGCCGAAGCGAACACTCGCATTTCGCGTGCCACAATTTGGTTTTCGTGTTGATTTGAAGGTTCGTTTTACCTAAATTGGTCACCCATACGGTCAAGTAGGCGGCCAATCCAAGAGCATACCTGCCTTACGGACCTGTGGGATTTTCCGCCGGGCCTGCGCAAAGCCTCGCCCCGCCCCCTTCCGCCCAGCGCCGCCAGGCGCTACCGGGCGATTCACGGTAACAATCGCCGCACCAGGATGCGGCCCATGGGAGAACACGATGCGCCCCGAGGAACGCCGCCGCCACATTCTCGAATTGCTGCGCCAGCGCGAGCGGATCTCGGTGGACGAACTGGCGCGGACCCTTTCCACCTCCCAGGAAACCATTCGCCGCGACCTCGCCGCGCTGGCCGAACAAGGCCTGGTCAGCAAATTCCACGGAGGGGCCGCCCTGCCGCCCAGCGGCGAGCACGAGAACGCCTTCCAGACCCGAATGAACGAGCACGCCCAGGAAAAACGCGCAGTCGCCCGCTACGCCGCCGGCCTGTTCGGGCCCGGTGACAGCATCTTCATCGACACCGGCACCACCACCCTGCTGTTCGCCCGCGAACTGGCGCGCCAGAGCCATCTGACGGTGATCACCAACTCGCTGTTGATCGCCGGCAGCGTCGGCGCCTCCGGCAACCGTGCATTCATGATCGGCGGCGAGTACCGCCCGGAATCCGAACAGAACGTCGGCGCCCTGGCCATTGAGCAGATCGCCCGGTTCAACGCCGAGCATGCGGTGATCACCGTCGGCGCGCTGAACGGCGATGGCGCCATGGATTTTTCCATCGAGGAAGCCGAGATCGCCCGTGCCATGATCGCCCAGGCCCGCCAACTGACGGTTATCGCCGACTCCTCGAAGCTCGGCCGGCGCGCCCTGTTCCAGGTCTTCCCGCTGAGCCGGATCAACCGCCTGGTGGTCGACCGCAAGCCTACCGGGGAACTCTGGGAAGCCCTGCAACAGGCGCGGGTGGAAGTCCACGAAGCCCCCCTGCGCACCCCGCAGGCCTGACTCCCCTCGCGGGCAGCCCCGGAGACAGGCCGGGGCTGTGCCGGTGGCTGCCCGTCGATTAATCGATTGACTGTTTCTTTTTCAGTTGCCACATTAAAACAACAAATTTCACATAAAATTCTGTGTGAAAATTCAGTGTTACGGTCAAAAAGCAAACTGATACCAAAAGAAACAGGCAGAAACGATGACTGAGCCGCTTGCGACAAAGACCGCGATCTTCGACGTTGCAGTGATCGGCGCTGGCGTGGTGGGTTGCGCCATGGCCCGCCGCTTCGCCCTGGAAGGTGCGCGGGTGGTCCTGCTGGAAAAAAGCACCGACATCCTCTCCGGTGCCAGCAAGGGCAACAGCGCGATCCTCCATACCGGTTTCGACGCGCCGCCCGGCAGCATCGAACTGGCCTGCATGCAGGAGGGCTATCGCGAATACCGCGACATCCATGCGCGCCTCAACCTGCCGCTGCTGGAAACCGGCGCCCTGGTGGCGGCATGGAGCGACGAGGATCTGGCGCGCCTGCCGGCCATCGTCGAGCAGGCCCACGGCAACGGTGTCGATGACGTCCGCCAGATCGGTCGCGACGAGGTCCTGGCGCTGGAGCCGCAGTTGGCCGGCAATGTGCTCGGTGCGGTGCGGGTCCCCGGTGAGCATCTGATCGACCCCTGGTCCGCGCCGCTCGCCTATCTGCAACAGGCGCAGGCCCATGGCGCCGAGGCCTGTTTCAACGTCGAGGTGCTGGACGGCGCCTTCGACGGCGGCGAATGGCTGTTGCATACCCGCCGCGGCGATCTGCGCGCGCGCCAGGTAATCAACTGCGCCGGACTCTTCGGTGACCAACTGGAACAGCGCCTGCTCGGCGCGGCGAGCTTCGCCATCCATCCGCGCAAGGGCCAGTTCGTGGTCTTCGACAAGGCCGCCGCGGCGCTGCTGCGGCACATCCTGCTGCCGGTACCCAACGAGCGGACCAAAGGCGTGGTATTCACCCGTACTGTCTTCGGCAACCTGCTTGCCGGCCCCACCGCCGAGGAACAGGACGACCGCGAACAGGCACGGGTCGACAGCGACACCCTGCAGCGACTGATAGACGCCGCCGTCGAGCGGCTCCCCGGCCTGCGCGGCATGCCGGTCACCGCCACCTACGCCGGGTTGCGGCCGGCCAGCGAAAAGAAGGAATACCGCATCCGCCAGGTCGACGGACGCAACTGGATCAGTGTCGGCGGCATCCGTTCCACCGGTCTCACCGCGGCGCTGGGCATCGCACGCCACGTCTATCGTCTCTACCAGGGTGGGCGCTTCCACGAAGCGGTTCGCGAGCCGCTCTGGCCGCAGGTACCGAACCTCGCCGAACACCTGCCGCGCGACTGGCAGCGTCCCGGCTACGACGAGATCGTCTGCCACTGCGAGATGGTCACCCGCCGGGAAATCCTCGCCGCCCTGGAAGGCCCGCTGCCAGCCGGCGACTTCGGCGGCCTGAAGCGTCGCACCCGCGCCTGCATGGGACGCTGCC
>NZ_SCND01000092.1:0-17301 GCF_005503585.1 Pseudomonas sp. 2VD | reverse complement strand
GGCCTGGAAGAAGCCCTGGCGGCCCTTGCCGCCGAGGGAGAAATCCGCCGCCCGGCCGACCCGCCCTGCGTCGCGCGCCCAGCCCTGGCTGAGGCCGAAGCCGGCCTCGAAGGGGCGGGTCGGGCGACGGGTCGCCAGGTTGATCGCCCCGCCGAGCATGTTCGGCCCCTGCAACAGCGAGGCGTAGCCCTTGGACACTTCGATGCCGGCCAGGTCCGAGGTGAGGAAGCGGCCGAGGTCGATGTTGCCGTCGTAGGGCACGTAGACCGGCACGCCGTCGATGAACAGCGGCACCTGGCGCGAGTCGAAGCCGCGTACGCTGACCTGGCGTTCGTTGCGGTTGCCGCCGCCTTGCAGGTAGACGCCGGGGAGGGTGTTCAGCGCCTCGCCGACGTCGCGGCGGTCGAAGCGCTGGAAGTCTTCGCGGGCGACGCTGTCCGGCGGGCTGAGGGAATTGCCCCAGGTGCTGACTTCCATGTCGGGAAGCGCGATCGGCGTCTCCGCCTGGGCAGTGGCAGCGCCCAGCAGGGACAGTGCCAGGCTGGGGACCAGCCGGTTGGAAAGAAGGTTTTGCATGGTAGCGGCGATCTCGTTATGTATTTTTTTACATAACGATCTATGAAATATTCATCAGGGTAAATACCCATTAAGAGCAATTCGGAATTATTTATCTATATAGCGAATTCGGAAGGGCGGCGGCGGGACGAAAAAATCCCCGCGGCATGAGCGTGACGCGGGGATTCAGGCGTAAATAGAGCCTTAACCGTGATAGCTGAAATGGAGCAAGGGGGTGATGTCTGCGTAGCGGAACACCTCGCGGGGTGGCTGTGTATGGCTCAAGACTAAGTCCCGCGGGCCGGCGGGCCTATTCCTCGAAGGAGGTAAGGAGGGGTAGCGGAGGAGGGACGGCGATTGACGATGTATACTTTTTGGTCCAGATTGGACGAAAAGTATAAAGACGGATCACCGTCTGTTTCCCGCCCGGGCCGCGGGCGCACCTTCGTCACCCCTGGAGTCGTCCATGATCAAGTCGCTGAACACCAAGAACCTGCTGGGAGGCCTGCTGCTCGGCGTGCTCGCCAGCGGATCCGCCGTCGCCGCCGATGGCAACCTGCGGATCGGCATCGAGGCCGCCTACCCGCCGTTTTCCTTCAAGACCGCCGAAGGCGAACTGGCCGGCTTCGACTACGACATCGGCAACGCGCTGTGCGCGCAGATGCAGGTGAAGTGCCAGTGGATCGAGCAGGAGTACGACGGCCTGATTCCCTCGCTGAAAGTTCGCAAGATAGACGCCGCGCTGTCCTCCATCACCATCACCGAGGAGCGCCGGCGCTCGGTGGACTTCACCCACAAGTACTACTTCACGCCGGGCCGCCTGGTGATGAAGGAAGGCGCCCAGCTCGACGACAGCTTCAGCCAGTTGGCCGGCAAGCGCATCGGCGTGCAGCGCGGCGCTACCGCCGACCGCTTCGCCAGCGCGGTGCTGGCCAAGGCCGGTGCCGAAGTGGTGCGCTACACCAGCCAGGACGAGATCTACCTGGACCTGGTGGCCGGCCGCCTCGACGCCACCTTCGCCGACTCCATCCCGTTGCAGACCGGCTTCCTCGATACCCCGCGCGGCAAGGGCTACGCCTTCGTCGGGCCGGAGTTCAAGGACCCGAAATACTTCGGCGAGGGCGCCGGGATCGCGGTGCGCAAGGGGGACGCCGAGCTGGTCGGCAAGCTCAACGCGGCGATCGACGCGATTCGTGCCGACGGGACCTACAAGCGCATCGAGGGCAAGTACTTCAAGAGCGACATCTACGGCGACTGACCGCTCGCCGGCGGCGGCTGCCGTCAGTCGCCGCCTTCCTTCAGCTCCTTGAGGTGCTTGTAGACCGTCGCCCGGCCCATGTTCAGCACGTTGGCCACATAGTTGGCGGCGCTCTTGCCCTTGAACGCGCCCTCGGCGTGCAGGGCCAGGACCAGTTCGCGCTTGTGCTCGCGGGTCAGCAGGTTCAAGCCGAGCTGGCGCTGCCGCAGCCAGCCGTGCAGGAAGGTGTTGATGCGCTCCTGCCAGTCGTCGCGGAACAGCGCGTCCGGTTGCGGGATCAGCTTGCTCGGCGAGAGGAACAGGTCGAGCGCCGCCTTGGCGCTCTCGAACAGGCTGATGTTCAGGTTGATGCACAGCACCGCCAGCGGCTGGCCGGCGGCGTCGCGCAGCACGGTGCTGACCGAGCGGATCTTCTGCCCGTCCCAGTTGAGCTTCTCGTAGGGACCGATGTTGCGCTCGTCGCTATCGCCTTCGAGCATGTCTTCCAGCGCCGAGTCGTCGCCGACCTCGCGCTTGGACAGGTTGTTGGCGATGTAGTCGACCCGCTGGCTGCGCAGGTCGTGCAGGACCACTTCGGCGTGGGGGAAGAACAGGGTGGCGATGCCGTCGGCGATCGCCCGGTAGTTCTCCAGGCTGGGGTCTTGGCTCGGGCTCATGCGCAGGGGGTCTCGTGGGGCGGCGGGCGAGGCGAGTGTGCCGCAAACCCGCCGCCGGGTCATCAGGGGGACAGGCGGCGCGGCGACAGCATCGCCTCGTCCAGGCCGTGCTCGCGCAGGTGCGCCGGCAGCGGCTGGTGGCGGATCAGCGCGGCGCTGGCCTCGCCCATCGCCGCCGAGGTCTGGATACCGTAGCCGCCCTGGGCGGCGACCCAGAAGAAGCCTTCCGCATCGGCGGCGTAGCCGGCCACCAGGTCGCCGTCGGCGACGAACGAGCGCAGCCCTGCCCAGGTGTGTTCCGGACGGCGAATGGTGAGGGTGGTGGCTTCTTCGATCAGGTACATGCCGGTGGCGATGTCCAGTTGCTCGGGCTGCACGTCGTGGGCCTCGACCGGATCGGCGTTGGCCGGAGAGCCGAGCAGCATGCCGGCGTCCGGCTTCAGGTAGAAGGATTCGTCGAGGCTGACCAGCATCGGCCAGTCGTGGCAGTCGATGCCTGGCGGCGGGGCGAAGATGAAGGCCGAGCGGCGCTTGGGTTGCAGGCCCAGCGGGCGGACGCCGGCCAGCCCGGCGATGGTGTCGCACCAGGCGCCCGCGGCGTTGACCAGCACCGCGGCGCGGTAGCTGCCGGCGTCGCAGCGGACTTCCCAGGCGCCGTCGACCCGGCGGATCTCCAGCGCTTCGTGGTTGCACAGGACCTGCCCCTGGTTGCGGCGGATGCCGCGCAGGTAGCCCTGGTGCAGGGCGTCGGTATCGATGTCGGCGCCGGTGGGGTCGTAGGTGGCGCCGAAGACCTTGTCGCGACGCAGCACCGGCACGATCGAGCAGGCCTGTTCCGCGTCCAGCAGGCGCATCTGTGGCACCAGCGCCTTGCCGCTTTCGTATTGGCGGCGGAGTTCTTCCGGATCGTCGCTGAAGTCGACCACCATTTCCGGACGCGGGCTGAGCAGCGGATGCTCGCAGAAGCCGGCCGGCGGGTTGTCGAAGAAGGCCCGGCTGGCGGCGGTGAGCGCGCGCACCTGGGGCGTGCCGTAGGCCACCGTGTAGTGCGCGGCGGAGCGGCCGGTGGAGTGGTAGCCGGGCTGCGCCTCGCGCTCCAGCACCACGACCCGGCCGTGGGCCGACAGCCAGTAGCCGGTGGATGCGCCGGCGATGCCGGCACCGATGACGAGGTAATCCGCTTCGATCATGCTGCTCTCCTGCATCGCGCGATCAGCCTGCCTGGCGCAGGCGGTAGAGGGCGTTGGCCAGGGCTACGTCTTCCAGGCCCAGGCCGATCGAGCGGAAGAACGCCGGGCGCCGGTATTCCGGACGTGGCGCCTGGCCGCTGAGCAGCTCCGCGAGGTCGCCGCGGATCGCCGCGGGGCTCCAGCCATGCTGTTCGGCGGCGATCAGCATCTCGCCGGCGGAACCTGGGGTGGTGTGCCGGTAGTCGCAATAGACGTCCATGGCCGCCAGGCTTTCCGCCGGTACCTCATGGGCGCGGGGCGCGTTGGTGCTGATCGAGGTGACCAGCGCCGGGCGCTCGAGTTGGCGCGGGTCGATCACCGCTCGGGCCGAGGAGGTGCAGAGCAGGATCACATCGGCTTCGTCCAGCGCTTCCTCCAGACTGCCGGCGGCTTCGGCGCGCGGGTCGATGGCGCGCAGGCTTTGCAGGCGGCGCTCGTCCAGGCACGGCGAATGGACTCGCACGCCCTGCCAGTCACGCAGGCCCTTCACGTATTGCAGGTGGGCATGGGCCACCGGTCCGCTGCCGATCAGCGCCAGGCGGCCGGCCTTGGCCGGAGCCAGGGCATCCACCGCCACCGCGGTGGTGGCGGCGGTGCGCGCGGTGGTCAGCCGGGCGGCATCGCAGAGCAGCAAGGGCTGGCCGGTCTGCATCGACATCAGCAGGGTCCAGGCGGTGACCAACGGGCCCTGTTCGCGGACGATGTAGGGCGAGGTCTTGACCCCGTAGACCTGTTCCTGGGCGAGCACGCCTAGGTAGTTGATGAAGTCGCCGCGACCGGCGGGGAACTCCACCAGTTGCTGGGCCGGCTGGAGCGCCTGGCCGGCGGCCAGGTCGAGGAACAGCTGGCGCATGGCCTGGAGGACGTCGATACGGGCGAGCAGTTGCTCGGCTTCGGCCTGCTGGACGATCAGGGGAGTGGCGGCGCTCATGCGATCTCCGGAATGGATGTAAACAATTTGTCCATTCTGGACTTTAAGGTATTGTCGGGCAAGCGCCGACCTGCCTCGATGACCGACGGCGGCACCTGCGTGTCGCAGAAACGAAAAAGGCGAAGCCGGATGGCTTCGCCTTTTTTCACCACGCCTGCGTTCAGTGCTTGCGTGGTACCGGCTTGAGCAGTTCGGCCGGCGGCATCTCGCAGGTGATCTTGCGGCCCAGCAGTTCTTCGATCGGCGGCAGGGCGAAGGCATCGTCCTCGCCGGCGAAGCTGATCGAGGTGCCCGAGGCGCCGGCGCGGCCGGTACGACCGATACGGTGCACGTAGTCGTCCGGGTCCTCCGGCAGGGTGAAGTTGATCACATGGCTGATGCCGTCGATGTGGATACCGCGGCCGGCCACGTCGGTTGCCACCAGGACGCGGATCTTGCCTTCGCGGAAGCCTTCCAGGGTGCGGATGCGCTTGTGCTGCGGTACGTCGCCGGACATCTGGGCGGCGCTGATGCCGTCCTTGGTCAGGCGTTCCTCGATGCGGCGGACTTCGTCCTTGCGGTTGGCGAAGACCATCACCCGTTCCCAGTTGTTCTGTGCCACCAGGTTGTACAGCAGCTTGTACTTGTCGCTGCCGGCCACGGCGTAGACATGCTGCTCGACGGTGTCGCTGGCGACGTTCTCCGGCTCGATCTCGACGATCGCCGGATCGACGGTCCACTGCTTGGCGAGGTTCATCACGTCGTCGGTGAAGGTCGCCGAGAACAGCAGGGTCTGGCGTTCGCCCTTGTGCGGGGTCTGCCGGATGATCTGCCGGACCTGCGGGATGAAGCCCATGTCGAGCATGCGGTCGGCTTCGTCGAGGACCATCACCTCGACCATGTCCAGGTGCACCTCGCCGCGCTGGTTGAAGTCCAGCAGACGGCCTGGGGTGGCTACCAGGATGTCGCAGAAGCGCGCTTCCAGCTGCTTGAGTTGCTTGTCGAAGTCCATGCCGCCGACGAAGGTCATCACGTTCAGCCCGGTGTACTTGGTCAGCGCCGCGGCGTCCTTGGCGATCTGTACCACCAGTTCGCGGGTCGGGGCGATGATCAGCGCGCGCGGCTCGCCCATGTAGCGCTCTTTCGGCGGCGGGGTCTGCAGCAACTGGGTGATGATCGAGATGAGGAACGCGGCGGTCTTGCCGGTACCGGTCTGGGCGCGGCCGATGGCGTCCTGGCCGCGCAGGGTGAAGCCCAGTACCTGCGCCTGGATCGGCGTGCAGTAGGGGAAGCCGAGGTCATGGATGGCGTGCATCAGGCTCGGGGCGAGGTTGAAGTCGTGGAAGCGGGTCTTGCCTTCCTGCGGTTCGACCACGAAGTCTTCCAGCTTCCAGTTGTCCACCGGCTTCGGCTTGCGTTCGCGGCGCGGCTTGTCGCTGCGCGGCTTGGCGTCCCGGCCTTCTTTGGCGGCGGGTTTGGCGGGCTTTTCGCCTTTCTCGGCCTTTTCAGCGGCGCGCGGGGCGCCGGACTCGTTGTCGGCGCGTGGGGCGCGCGGTTTGCGTGGGCGTTTCTCGGTCGGCTTTTCGCCGGTGGGGGCGGTACCTTTCGCGGTAGCGCCGGCAGGGCCTTGCGGGACCGGGGAGGAACCGCTCTGCGGCTGGGTTCCGTCGGCCTTGCCGAAGATTTTCTTGAGTGCTTTGAGCACGGCGATCTCGTAGTGGTTAAGGAATGAACGGGCGCCAGTGTAAAGCATGTTGCCAGCGGGGAGAAATCCATGCTTGGCCGGCGCCTTCCAGCCCTGGCCGGACGGGGCCTGGAGGGGGCTGTGCGAAGCTCCCGGGGCAGCCTCCGGGAGGGCTCGTGCGCGCGACCGGCGGCGCGCTACAAAAAGACAACGGTAGGGCGACGACGGGGGTGGCATCTTCGGGACGGTGCCGGAGCGATCCGGCGAGTGTCCGCCCACTCACCAACGGAAGAACAAGAAAACCATGAATCCGTCCCCATCGATCGCCGGGCTGAGCGATATCGAAGCCCTGGAACGCGTGCCGCTGGAACAGCGCGACCTGCCGTCCAGCACCTACGAACTGTTGCAACGCTCGGCCCAGCGCCACGGCCAGCGTATCGCCCTGAGCTGCCTGCTGCATGGCAGCGCCGCCGAAGAACCGTTGCGGATCAGCTATGCCGAGCTGTTCGCCCGCGTCACCCAGACCGCCAACGCCTTGCACCGGCTGGGCCTGGAAAGCCACCAGGCGGTGTCCTTCCTGCTGCCCAACCTGCCGCAGACCCACTACGTGATCTGGGGCGGCGAGGCTGCCGGGATCGTCAATGCGATCAACCCGCTGCTGGAGCCGGAGCACATCGCCGAGCTGATCCGCGCCTCCAACACCCGGGTGCTGGTGACCCTGGCGCCGTTCCCCGGCACCGACCTGTGGCAGAAGGTCGCCGGCCTGCGCGCGCAGCTGCCGGAGCTGTACGCGATCGTCGTGGTCGATCCGGCCAACCTGTTGCCGGCGCCGCAGCGCGAGGCGCTCAAGGCCCAGCGCGGGCCGCTGCCGGAGGGCGTGCTGGACTTCGATACGCTGATCGCCGACTGCCCGGCAGACCGCCTGGAGAGCGGACGGGCGATCCATCCGGACGACGTCGCTTCCTATTTCCACACCGGCGGCACCACCGGCACGCCGAAGCTGGCGCCGCACAGCCACTTCAACGAGGTGGCGATGGCCGAGATCATGGGCCTGAACGCCGACTACGGGGTGGACGACGTGCTGCTCTGTGGCCTGCCGCTGTTCCACGTCAACGGCGTGATGGTTACCGGCCTGGCGCCCTTCCATCGCGGCGCCCAGGTGCTCCTGGCCGGGCCCCAGGGCTACCGCAATCCGACCCTGATCCAGGACTTCTGGAAGCTGGTGGAGCGCTACCGGGTCACCAGCTTCAGTGGCGTGCCGACCATCTACGCGGCGTTGCTGCAGGTCCCCAGCGATGGCCGCGACCTGTCCAGCCTGCGTTTCGCCCTGTGCGGCGCGGCGCCGATGCCGGTGGAGCTGATCCGCCAGTTCGAGGCGCGTACCGGGCTCAAGGTGATCGAAGGCTACGGCCTCACCGAAGGTACCTGCGGCACCAGTTGCAACCCGCGTGGCGGCGAGCGCCGGCCGGGTTCGATCGGCCTGCGCCTACCGTACTGCCAGGTGAAGGTCGCGGTGCTCGACGGCGAGGGCAATTACCTGCGCGATGCCGCGCCGAACGAGGTGGGCAACCTCTGCCTGAAGGGCCCGACGGTGTTCAAGGGCTACCTGCAACAGGACCGGAACCGCGATATCTGGGTCGGCGATGGCTGGTTCAATACCGGCGACCTCGGTCGTATCGACGAGGACGGCTACATCTGGCTCACCGGGCGCAGCAAGGACCTGATCATTCGCGGTGGCCACAACATCGACCCACAGATGATCGAAGAAGCGCTGCACCGGCATCCGGCCGTGGCCCTGGCGGCGGCGGTGGGCAAGCCGGACGCCAAGGCCGGCGAGCTGCCGGTGGTGTATATCCAGCTCAAGCCCGGCGCCAGCGCCAGCGAGGAAGAGCTGCTGGAACACGCCAGCCGCCACGTACCGGAGCGGGCGGCGGTGCCCAAGGATGTCTGGCTGATCGAGAGCATGCCGGTCACCGCGGTGGGCAAGACCTTCAAGCCGGCGCTGCGCCTGGACGCGATCCGCCGGGTGCTGGAGGAGGAAAGCCGGAGGATCGCCGAGGATATCCGCGTGGAGGTGGTCGCCGACGAGCGCCACGGCCAGCTCGCCCACCTGCACGTTCCCGCGCTCGACGAAAGACGCCGGGCGGCGCTGGAAGAGCTGCTCGGCGGCTACGCGCTGAACTACCGGCTGCACGCCGTCTGAGAGAAGCTGCGGGCGTCAGAGGCGCTTGCGCAGCCAGGCGCCGATGTCGTGGATTTCCTCCAGGGACACCTCGTGGCCCATCGGGTAGTCGTGCCAGCCCACCTCCACGCCCTGCGCCTGCAAGGCGTCATGGGCCGCGCGGCCGAGCGCCGGGTCGACCACGTCGTCCTGGCTGCCATGCAAGTGCAGGACCGGAATCCGCTTGTGGCGCTCGTCCAGCGCCAGGTCGTCGAAGGTCGGCGCGTAGGTGGATAGCGCCAGCACCCCGCCGAGCGGCTGGGCGTAGCGGCGGAAGGCGGTATGCAGGACCACCGCGCCGCCCTGGGAGAAACCGGCGAGGATGATCCGCTCGGCGGCGATGCCCTTGGCGCGCTGTTCATCGATGAGGGCGATGACCTGGTCGGCGGAGGCGTTCAACTGGTCTTCGTCGATGGCCCGCGCCGGACTGAAGGCAAGGATGTCGTACCAGCTCGGCATGACCCAGCCGCCATTGACCGTCACCGCCTGGCTCGGCGCCTGGGGGAGGATGAAGCGGGTGCTCGGCAGGACCACCTGCAGGGCTTCGGCCACCGGCTTGAAGTCGGTACGGTCGGCGCCCAGGCCGTGCAGCCAGATGATACAGGCGTCGGCATTCGGGGCATCGAGGATCAGAGGTTCGCTCATGACGGCTCCAGGCAGGGGGCATATGCGTTCGGAATGGGAGGACCATTCGACAACAGGCGCTTTCCCGCTCGCAAGTCGGCCAGATTGTCGCAGATCATGCATTCGCCAATTTCCCGCGGATGCGCTTTGCTAAGGGAAGTGCGCCGGGTACGCCGTTCGTCGCCCGCCGCCGTCGCGCCGCCGGCTGCCCCTGCCGGTGCCGCGGCGCTTGCGGTTACAGTGCGGCGACCGGCCCGGGAAGCGACCGGCGCGGGGCCGGCGGTTCACCCAGGGGCGGCGAAGGGAGTGGCGAACAGATGACAATAATGAAAGGTACCTGGCTGCTGCTGGCCGCCGTCTGCCTCGGCGCCAGCGCCACGGCCGAGGCCGGCGCGACGCTGGATGCGGTGAAGCGCAAGGGCTACGTGCAGTGCGGCGTCAGCGACGGCCTGCCGGGGTTCTCCTACGCCGACGCCAAGGGCCGTTTCAAGGGGCTCGACGTCGACATCTGCCGGGCGCTGGCCGCCGCGCTGTTCGGCGACGCCGAGAAGGTGCGCTTCACCCCGCTGTCCGCCACCGAGCGGTTTTCGGCGTTGCAGTCCGGCACGGTCGACCTGCTGTCGCGCAACACCTCATGGACCAGCTCGCGGGATACCGCGCTGGGCATCCACTTCACCGGCGTCACCTATTTCGACGGCCAGGGCTTCCTGGTTAATCGCAAGCTCGGCGTGTCCAGCGCCCGCGAACTGAAGGACGCGACGGTGTGCATCCAGTCCGGCACCACCAACGAGCTGAACGTGGCGGACTACTTCCGGGCCCACGGCATCCGCTACAAGGCGGTGCTCGACGACAGCTACGAGAAGAGCGCCCGTGCCCTGGAGGCGGGGCAGTGCGACGTGCTCAGCTCCGACCAGTCGCAGCTCTACGCCCAGCGCCTGAAGCTGGCCAAGCCGGACCAGTACGTGGTGCTGCCGGAAGTGATCTCCAAGGAGCCGCTCGGCCCGGCCGTGCGGCAGGGCGACGAAGCCTGGTTCAACATCGTCCGCTGGACCCTGTACGGCCTGCTCAACGCGGAGGAGCTGGGGGTCACCTCGAGCAACGTCGAGCGCCAGGCCAGGGACAGCCGCAACCCGGACGTCGCCCGCCTGCTCGGCAGCGAGGGTGACGCCGGCAAGGACTTGCAACTGCCGCGCGACTGGGTGGTGCAGATGGTGCGCCAGGTCGGCAACTATGGCGAGATCTTCGCCCGCAACGTCGGCGACGGCAGCCCGCTGAAGATGCCGCGCGGCCTCAACGCGCAATGGAATCTCGGCGGCCTGCACTATGCGCCGCCGATCCGCTGACCGGCGGGGGCTGGCTGAACTCTCGCCAGCACCGACAATCCGATAACAGACAGACGCACCGGTGCCGGTGCACTATAGAGCGACGCGTCATGCCGAACACCGAACAAGAGAAATGCCCGTGAACCTATCGATGACTCCCATCAACAAAGCCAAGGCCTGGGGCGTCCACGCCGTCACCGCCAGCGGCGTGATCCTGGCCTTGCTGGCCCTGCTCGCGCTGGTCGACAACAAACCCCAGGCCTGCCTGCTCTGGCTCGGCCTGGCCCTGCTGGTGGACGGCCTCGACGGCACCCTGGCGCGCAAGTACGAAGTCAAGGAAATGCTGCCGCATTTCGACGGCTCGGTGCTCGACCTGGTGATCGACTACCTGACCTACGTGTTCATCCCGGCCATCTTCATCTACCGCTACATCCCCCTGCCGGAGCATTTCGAACTGCTGGCGGTGGGCGTGATCCTGGTTTCGTCGCTGTTCTGCTTCTGCAACGTCAACATGAAGAGCACCGACAACTACTTCGTCGGCTTCCCGGCCGCCTGGAACGTGGTGGCGGTGTACTTCTACGTGCTCGACCTGCACCCCTGGGTCAACCTCGTCACGGTGCTGGTGCTGGCCGCCCTGACCCTGACCCGGATGAAGTTCCTCCACCCGTTCCGCGTGCGCCAGTTCATGCCGTTGAACATCGCGGTGACCTTCGTCTGGCTGATCAGCAGCGGTCTGCTGATCGTCCAGCAGCCGGCCGACCTGCCAATCCTGCTCGGCCTGTGGTTCGCCGCCTCGGCCTATTTCGTCGGTATCTGCCTCTGGCGCAGCGCCCGCGAGTGGTTCGGCTGAAACGACCCGGCGCGACGGCGTTCCCGCCTGGGGACGCCTGGCAAGTCCTTCTCATCGCAAGGAACCCCGCATGGCCCACCCCAACGCCGAACTGATCGAGCGCTTCTACCAGGCCTTCCAGCGCCTCGACGGCGAGGCCATGGCGGCCTGCTACGCCCCCCAGGCGACCTTCCACGACCCGGCCTTCGGCGAACTGCGTGGGCGCGAGGTGGGCGACATGTGGCGCCTGCTGACCAGCCGGGCGCGGGACTTCCGCCTGGACTACGCGAACGTCCGCGCCGACGAGAACGAGGGGCGTGCGCAATGGGTGGCCCACTACCTGTTCACCCAGACCGGGCGCAGGGTGGAGAATCGCATCGAGGCCCGTTTCCGCTTCGCCGATGGTTTGATCGTCGAGCATCGCGACCAGTTCGACCTGTGGCGCTGGAGCCGCCAGGCGCTTGGCGCCAAGGGCCTGCTGCTGGGCTGGGCGCCGCCGGTGCAGCGGGCGATCCGCGGGCAGGCGCGCAAGGGCCTGGCCGCCTACCAGGCTGCCCATCCGGCGGCCGGCTGAGGCTGTCGGTGGCCGAAGCGCGGATAATCTCCTAAGCTCGCCGCGGACAACCCGCAGGACGCCGCGATGATCACGCTCTTCCAGTTCCCCGCCGCATTCAACGTACCCAATGCCAGTCCCTATTGCCTGAAACTGGAAACCTGGTTGCGCCTGGCCGGCCTGGAGTACCAGGTGAAGGTCGTCAGCGACCCGCGCAAGGCGCCCAAGGGCAAGCTGCCCTACGTGCGTATCGAGGGCGAGGCGATCGGCGACAGCGAGATCGTCATCCGTACCCTCGGCGAGCGCTACGGGGTCACTCTCGACGCTGGCCTGGACGCCCGAGGCAAGGGCTGGGCACGGGCGATCACGCGCCTGTGCGACGAACACCTGTACTACCTGATGCTGTATTTCCGCTGGTTCGACGAGGACAGCTGGCGCGTGCTCAAGCCGGTGTTCTTCGGCTCGCTGCCATTCGGCGTGCGCGACGCGGTGGCCTGGGCCATGCGCCGCAAGGTCCGCGCTACCCTCAGGGCGCAGGGACTCGGGGTCCACGGCAGGGACGAACTGCTGGCCTTCGCCCGCGACGACCTCGATGCCCTCGACGGCCTGCTCGGCCAGGTCCCGTACTACGGCGGCGAACATCCGTGCAGCGCCGATGCCGCCGCTTACGGTATCCTCGCCAACCTCATCGAGGCGACCCTGGATACCCCGCTCAGCCATGTGGCGCGAGGCTATCCGCGCCTGGTGGCGTATTGCGAGCGGATGCGGGAGCGGGTCTGGAGTGAGTGAGGCGACGGCCGCCACGGCGGCGATCGGGAAGTGTTGGTCGGTCTACCTGGTGAGGGCGGAAAACGGCGCGTTGTACTGCGGCATCAGCGACGATCCGCTGCGCCGCTTCGACACTCATTGCAGCGGCAAGGGCGCGCGGTTCTTCCATTCCAGCCCCGCCCGCGCGCTGGTCTACGTCGAGGCCTGCGCCAGCAAGGGCGACGCCCTGCGCCGCGAGCGGGCGATCAAGGCCCTGAGCAAGCGCGCCAAGGAGCGCCTGTTGGTCGGCGTACCGGTGTTGCGCGAGGTCGGCGAGCCGGCAATCTAGGACGTTCATCTGCGGTCATGGGGTATTCGTGGGTTACCTGAAGAATCATTGGTGGAAACGCTGGATCCGCCGCCGCGGCTGCAAGCTGGCCGGCGGCCCGGCCAGTGTCGGCAAGCGCACCACGCTGGTGCTCGAGGAGCAGGTCGAACTCGGCCACCTGCGCATCGTCCCGCCGAGGCTGGAGATCGGCGCCTACAGCTATGTGCGCAGCGGCACCGACCTGTCCCTGGTGGCGTCCATCGGGCGTTTCTGCTCGATCGGCTCGGACTGCTTCATCGGCCAGGAAAAACACACCCATCCCAGCGACTGGGTGAGCAGCCACCCCTTCCAGCACACCGGCACCGCGCTGCGCTACGAGCCGGCGCTGAGCTACGCGGAAATCGGCCACGATGTCTGGATCGGACACAGCGCGATGGTGATGGAAGGGGTCAAGGTCGGGACCGGGGCGATCATCGCCACGCGCGCCGTGGTCACTCGCGACGTGCCGCCCTACGCCATCGTCGCCGGCACCCCGGCGCAGGTGATCCGCTACCGGCATCCGCCGGAGATCATCGAGGGTCTGCTCGCCTCGCGCTGGTGGGAGCTGGATAGCGCCTTCCTCACCGGCCTGCCGCTGGACCGTCCCCGGGAGTTCCTCGCCGCCCTGGAGGCGCGCGAGGCGCCGCGTGCGGCGTACCGGCGGATGACCATCACCCGCCAGGGGTGCCGGCTGGATTGAGCGCGCCCATCGCCAGGCCCATCGGGCCAGGCGATGGGGTGCCCTTCATGTCCCGGATTGTCATAGGCGCGTTTTCCCAGCCGCGCTAAGCTGGTGCCTCACATCCGCCCGGAGGCGCCCATGTCAGAGCTGATCCTGCATCACTATCCCACTTCGCCCTTCGCCGAGAAGGCGCGCCTGCTGCTCGGTTTCAAGCAACTGTCCTGGCGCTCGGTGATGATTCCGCCGGTGATGCCCAAGCCGGACCTGGTGGCGCTGACCGGCGGCTATCGGAAGACCCCGGTGTTGCAGGTCGGCGCCGATGTGTATTGCGATACCGCGTTGATCGCCCGTCGCCTGGAGCAGGAAAAGGCGGTCCCGGCGCTGTTCCCCGAAGGCCAGGAGATGGTCGCCGCGAGCTTCGCCCAGTGGGCCGACGCGGTGCTGTTCCAGCACGCGGTAAGCCTGGCGTTCGCCCCGGAGTCCATCGCCGTGCGTTTCGGCAAGCTGCCGCCGGAATTCCTCAAGGCCTTCATGGCCGATCGCAGCCAACTGTTCAGCGGCGGCAGCGCCGGCCGCCTGCCGTTGGAACAGGCGCGCCACCAGTGGCCGGCATTCGTGGCGCGACTGGAGCGCCAGTTGTCGCGCGAGGACGGCGATTTCCTGTTCGGCGAAGCGTCCGTCGCCGACTTCGCCGTGGCGCACTGCCTGTGGTTCCTCAAGGGCACGCCGGTCACCGCGCCGCTGGTCGACGACTACCCGCAGGTGCAGGCCTGGTTGGGCCGGGTGCTCGGCTTCGGCCACGGCGCGCCAGCCGAGATGAGTGCGGAGGAAGCCCTGGAGGTGGCTCGCGGCAGCCAGCCCGCGGCATTGCCGGACGAATCCTTCAGCGACCCCAACGGTTTCCTGCCCGGCCAGGCGGTCGCCATCGCCGCCACCGACTACGGTGTCGACGCGGTACAGGGCGAACTGCTCTTCGCCGGCAGCGAGGAACTCATCCTGCGCCGCGAAGACCCGCGGGCGGGTACCGTGCATGTGCATTTCCCGCGCCTGGGCTTTCGCATCGAGGCGCGTTGAGGCATGCCGGCGGAGACCCCGCCGCTGCGGCCGGACGCCGATCCGCCGCAGTGCGCGTTGCCCGAGGCGAGGCCGGACCGCGACGCCGGCACCAAGCTGCGCGCCGCGGTGCTCGGCGCCAACGATGGCCTGGTGTCGAACCTGTGCCTGGTGATGGGCGTGGCGGGTGCGAGCATGGCGCATTCGTCCATCGTCCTCACCGGGATGGCCGGACTGGTGTCCGGGGCCTGCTCGATGGCCCTCGGCGAGTGGCTGTCGGTGACCAACGCCCGCGAGATGGCGAGCAAGCGCATCGCCGAGGAAGAACGCCTGCTCAGGCTCTGCCCGGACACCGAGACCCAGGAACTGATCGATATCTTCACCGCCAAGGGGCTGAGCGAGGTATCCGCCCGGCGCGTGGCCCTGCAACTGATGAACGACGGTCGTGGCGCGCTGGACACCTTGTCCCGCGAGGCCCTCGGCATCGATCCGACGGAGTTGGGCGGCAACCCGTGGAACGCGGCGGGCACGTCGTTCCTGCTGTTTTCCCTTGGCGCCCTGGTGCCGGTGGCGCCGTTCCTGTTCCTCGACGGCGCCGCGGCGCTGGTCGCAAGCCTGCTGTCCAGTCTGCTTGCGCTGCTGTTCAGCGGCGCGGTCACCGCCCGTTTCACCGGGCGGCCGCTGGCGTTCTCGGCGTTGCGCCAGGTGCTGGTCGGTAACCTTGCCGCGGCCTTCACCTATGGGTTGGGTACCGCGCTCGGCGTGGGCCTGGGCTGAAAGTCCTTCGCCTGCGGGGGACTCCGTTTTACACTGCGACACCCGGCCGGCGTGGCCGGGAACAGGAAAAACCGACCAGGGAGTGGCCATGAACGCCTACGACATCGAAATCGTCAACGACGCCGCGCACGCCGGCGAAGCCAACCACGGCTGGTGCTTCGGCCTGCCGCCGGGCATCCGTCCGGAGCAGTGGCCGCTGGATCCGGACACCGGCTATCCGCTGATGCACGGCTTCACCCTGCTGCTGCCGGAGGACTACCGGGTGCATGGCCCGGAGATCGTCGCGCTGAGCTTCTTCTCCCTCGCCCCGGACCAGAACGACGGTGGACCGACCAGCGTCGACGGCATTCGCGAGATGCTCATCGATCCGCCCGCGCAACCGCCGGCTGACGCGGAACTGCGGCCGTTCTGGGAGGCCGGGCGCAATAGCCATCCGCGTCTGCACCGGATGGAGGACATCCTCGGCGGTGCCTATGCGTTGATCCTGCTCGACGCCGCTGAATTCAGCGGCGCGCCCTGCCAGCCGCCGGCGCTGCCGGCGGGCAACCCGCTGCTGGCGCAGACCGAGCCGCCGCAGTGGCTGGAGGCTGGTTCGGCGGCCAGCTTCGTGCCGGACTGGGCGGAGGACGACTACTACCTGCTGCGCGCCCTCGGTGGCCGCCCGGCGGCCGGCCACCAGCAGCGCTACCCGCTGCGCTGGACGGCGCGGGCGCAAGACCCCAACGCCGGGGTGGTGCCCAGCGAATACGGCGACGGCGGCTACCAGCTGCCGCACTACTGGCTGGACGGCAAGATCGAGCGCGACAACTACCGCGAGCATCCCTGGGTGGAAGGGCACCTGCCGAACCATATCGGCGGCACCATGCGTCCGGTGCAGGGCGTGCCGGAGATGAGTCCCTTCTACGTAGAGTTCGAGGAATACCTGGGCGGCTACAACTTCGGCGGCGGCAACGCCCAGCTCGATTTCCGCGACATGCGCTTCGACTGGGCCTGCGGCTGAGGAGGGAAAGGGAGCGCCGGCGGCGCTCCGGGGCGGCGCGGGTCAGTCCTTGCGCCGCTTGAGCTGGTCCTTCAACTGGGTCGGCAACTGGCGGATGATCAGCATGTCGCGCTCTTCGTCGTATTCCACCTTGGAGCCCAGCAGGTGCGCCTCGAAGCTGATCGACAGGCCTTCGGCGCGGCCGGTGAAGCGGCGGAACTGGTTGAGGGTGCGCTTGTCCGCCGGGATTTCCGGCGACAGGCCGTAGTCCTTGTTACGGATGTAGTCGTAGAACGCCCGCGGTTGCTGGTCGTCCATCAGTTCCGAAAGCGCGTCGAGGGTCATCGGCTCGCCGATGCGCGCCTGCGAGGTGGCGTAGTCGACCAGCGTCTCGGTCTTCTCGCGGGCCTGTTCCTCGGCCATGTCCTCGCTTTCCACGAAATCGCTGAAGGCTTTCAGCAGGGTGCGCGTCTCGCTCGGCGAATCCACCCCTTCCTGGCAGCCGATGAAGTCGCGGAAATAGTCGGAGACCTTCTTCCCGCCCTTGCCCTTGATGAACGAGATGTACTGCTTCGACTGCTTGTTGTTGCGCCATTCGGAAATGTTGATCCGCGCGGCCAGGTGCAACTGGCCGAGGTCCAGGTGGCGCGACGGGGTGACCTCCAGCGACTCGTTCACCGCCACGCCTTCGCTGTGGTGCAGCAGGGCGATCGCCAGGTAGTCGGTCATGCCTTGCTGGTAGTGGGCGAACAGGACGTGGCCGCCGGTGGAGAGATTGGACTCCTCCATCAGCTTTTGCAGGTGCTCGACCGCTTCGCGGCTGAAGCCGACGAAGTCGCGGTCGCCCTCCAGGTA
>NZ_SCND01000091.1:0-17314 GCF_005503585.1 Pseudomonas sp. 2VD | reverse complement strand
CAGCATCACCCAGCCGCTGGGCGTGTGCGTTGGCATCACCCCGTTCAACTTCCCGGCGATGATCCCGCTGTGGATGTTCCCGCTGGCCATCGCCTGCGGCAACGCCTTCATCCTCAAGCCTTCCGAGCAGGTGCCGCTGACCAGCGTGCGGCTCGCCGAGCTGTTCCTCGAGGCCGGTGCGCCGAAGGGCGTGCTGCAGGTGGTGCATGGCGGCAAGGAACAGGTCGACCAGTTGCTCAAGCACCCGCAGGTGAAGGCGGTGTCCTTCGTCGGCTCGGTCGCCGTCGGCCAGTACGTCTACCACACCGGCACCGCGCACAATAAGCGCGTGCAGAGCTTCGCCGGGGCGAAGAACCACATGGTGATCATGCCCGACGCGGACAAGGCGCAGGTCATCAGCAACCTGGTCGGTGCCTCGGTGGGCGCGGCCGGGCAGCGCTGCATGGCGATCTCGGTGGCGGTGCTGGTGGGGGCCGCCCGCGAGTGGATTCCGGAAATCCGCGACGCGCTGGCCAAGGTCCGCCCCGGCCCATGGGACGACAGCGGCGCCAGCTACGGCCCGGTGATCAACCCGCAGGCCAAGGCGCGCATCGAGCGCCTGATCGGCCAGGGCGTGGAGGAGGGCGCGCAACTGCTGCTGGATGGCCGCGGCTACAAGGTCGAGGGATACCCGGACGGCAACTGGGTCGGCCCGACGCTGTTCGCCGGGGTGCGCCCGGACATGGCGATCTACCGCGAAGAGGTGTTCGGCCCGGTGCTCTGCCTGGCCGAGGTCGACAGCCTGGAGCAGGCGATCCGCCTGATCAACGAAAGCCCCTACGGCAACGGCACCTCGATCTTCACCAGCTCCGGCGCCGCGGCGCGGACCTTCCAGCACCACATCGAGGTCGGCCAGGTGGGCATCAACATCCCGATTCCGGTACCGCTGCCGTTCTTCTCCTTCACCGGTTGGAAGGGCTCGTTCTACGGCGACCTGCACGCCTACGGCAAGCAGGGCGTGCGCTTCTACACCGAGACCAAGACCGTGACCGCGCGCTGGTTCGACAGCGATAGCGTGGCCGGGACCAACTTCTCGATCCAGATGCGCTGAAAGGGAGACGGACCGATGACCGACATCGCATTCCTCGGCCTGGGCAACATGGGTGGGCCGATGGCCGCCAACCTGCTCAAGGCCGGCCACCGGGTGAATGTCTTCGACTTGCAGCCCAAGGCCGTGCTGAGCCTGGTCGAGCAGGGCGCGCAGGGCGCCGATAGCGCCTTGCAGTGCTGCGAAGGCGCCGAAGTGGTGATCAGCATGCTGCCGGCCGGGCAGCACGTGGAAAGCCTGTATCTCGGCGACGACGGCCTGCTCGCGCGGGTCGCCGGCAAGCCCCTGCTGATCGACTGCTCGACCATCGCCCCGGAGACCGCGCGCAAGGTCGCCGAGGCCGCCGCGGCGAAGGGCCTGACCCTGCTCGACGCGCCGGTTTCCGGCGGCGTCGGCGGCGCCCGCGCCGGCACCCTGAGCTTCATCGTCGGCGGCCCCGCCGAAGGCTTCGCGCGGGCCCGGCCGATCCTCGAGAACATGGGCCGGAACATCTTCCACGCCGGCGATCACGGCGCCGGTCAGGTGGCGAAGATCTGCAACAACATGCTCCTCGGCATCCTCATGGCCGGCACCGCCGAGGCCCTGGCGCTGGGGGTGAAGAACGGCCTCGATCCGGCGGTGCTGTCCGAGGTGATGAAGCAGAGTTCCGGCGGCAACTGGGCGCTGAACCTCTACAACCCCTGGCCCGGGGTGATGCCGCAGGCGCCGGCGAGCAACGGCTATGCCGGCGGTTTCCAGGTGCGCCTGATGAACAAGGACCTCGGCCTGGCGCTGGCCAACGCCCAGGCGGTGCAGGCCTCGACGCCACTCGGCGCGCTGGCGCGCAACCTGTTCAGCCTGCACGCCCAGGCCGATGCCGAGCACGACGGGCTGGACTTCTCCAGCATCCAGAAGCTCTACCGCGGCAAGGACTGACCCCTACGACCAAAGGTTGATGGCGGGTGCCCGGCGCCCGCCCATACTCCAAGGCTCACTCACTGCTTCATCCCTAATAAGAACAATCAGAGGGCTGGAACATGACGTACCTGCAGCAGCACGCCCGCTCGATCGCCGAGCCGGCCGCGTTCTGGGCCGAACAGGCCCGTTCCCTGGCCTGGTACCAGGCGCCCGCGAATATCCTCGAAAGCCTGCCCGACGGCACCCATCGCTGGTTCGCCGATGGCCGCCTGAACAGCGCCTACCTGGCCCTCGACCGGCAGATCGAGGAGGGGCGCGGCGAACAGACCGCGCTGATCTACGACTCGCCGGTGACCGGCACCCAGGACCGCTACAGCTACCTGCGGCTGCGCGACGAAGTGGCGCGCCTGGCCGGCGCCCTGCGGGCCCTCGGGGTCGGCAAGGGCGACCGGGTGATCATCTACATGCCGATGGTGCCGCAGGCGGCCATGGCGATGCTCGCCTGCGCGCGCCTGGGCGCGGTGCATTCGGTGGTGTTCGGTGGCTTCGCTCCCTACGAACTGGCCCTGCGCATCGACGACGCCACGCCGAAGCTGGTGCTCACCGCTTCCTGCGGGCTGGAGTTCGACCGGGTGATCGAATACAAGCCGCTGGTGGACAAGGCCCTCGAACTGGCGATCCACCAGCCTGCCCACGTCATGGTCTGGCAACGCCCGCAGGCGCTCGCGCGCCTCCACCCGGGCCGCGACCTGGACTGGCAGGACTGCCTCGCCGCCGCCGAGCCGGCCGATCCGCTGCCGGTGGCCAGCGGCGATCCGCTGTACATCATGTACACCTCGGGCACCACCGGTAAGCCCAAGGGCATCGTCCGCGACAACGGTGGCCACGCGGTGGCGGTGCGCTACGCGGTCCGCACTATCTACGGCATGCAGGCCGGCGACGTCTGGTGGGGGATCTCCGACGTCGGCTGGGTGGTCGGCCACTCGCTGATCGTCTACGGCCCGCTGATGTGCGGCTGTACCACGGTGTTCTACGAAGGCAAGCCGGTGCGTACGCCGGACGCCGGCGCCTACTGGCGGGTGATCGAAGAGCACAGGGTGAACAGCCTGTTCTGCGCGCCGACGGCGATCCGCGCGATCCGCAAGGAAGACCCGCATGGCGAACGGGTGAAGCGCTACGACCTAAGTTCGCTGCGCCACCTGTTCCTGGCCGGCGAGAAGCTCGACAGCAGCACCCAGCACTGGCTGGAGGAGCACACCGGGCGGCCGGTCCACGACCACTGGTGGCAGACCGAGACCGGCTGGCCGGTGACCGCGCCCTGCATCGGGATCGCCGGCCACGACCTGCGGGCCGGTTCGACCAACCGCGCGGTGCCCGGCTACCACGTGCAGGTGCTGGACGACGAAGGCCGGCCGCTGGGAGCGAACCGCCAGGGCGCGATCGTCATCGCCCTGCCGTTGCCGCCGGGCTGCGCGCAGACCCTCTGGGGCGACCACCCGCGCTACCTGCAGGCCTACCTGGGCAACTATCCCGGCTACTACCACACCGGCGACGGCGGTTATCTCGACGAGGACGGCTTCGTCTACATCATGGGGCGCACCGACGACGTGATAAACGTTTCCGGGCATCGCCTCTCCACCGGCGAGATGGAGGAACGCGTGGCGCAGCACCAGGCGGTTGCCGAGTGCGCGGTGATCGGCGTGCGGGACGAACTCAAGGGCCACGTGCCGCTGGGCCTGGTGGTGCTCAAGGACGATGCCGGGATCGCCGCCGAGCAACTGCAGCGCGAGCTGGTGGCGCTGGTCCGCGAACAGATCGGCGCGCTGGCCTGCTTCCAGCGGGTGGTGGTGGTCAAGCGGCTGCCGAAGACCCGCTCCGGGAAGATCCTCCGCGCGGTGCTGCGCAAGATCGCCGATGGCGAGGATTACGCGGCGCCATCGACCATCGACGACCCGACGATCCTTGGCGAGATCGAGGCTGCGCTGAGGGTGCGCAAGGCGGGATAGCAAAGGCCAGGGGCACGGCGGTAGGGTGGAAAACGCCGCGCCCCGTGGTCCTGCCGTTCAGAACCCTTCGAGAACGATCTTGCCCTTGGCCCGGCCGCTCTCCAGCAGCGCGTGGGCGCGGCGCAGGTTGGCCGCGTCGATGCGGCCGAAATGCTCGCCGACGGTGGTCTTCAACACGCCTTCGTCGATCAGCCCGGCGACCCGCTCCAGCAGCCGGTGCTGCTCGATCATGTCGTCGGTCTGGAACATCGAGCGGGTGTACATGAACTCCCAGTGCAGCGACAGGCTCTTCTGCTTCAGCTTGCCGATGTCCAGCGACGCCGGGTCGTCGATCAGCGCCAGGCGGCCTTGCGGGCGCAGCGCGGCGACGATCTGTTCGAGGTGCTGGTCGGTGTGGGTCAGGCTGGCGACGTGGCTGACCTCGGCGATGCCGATCCGCTTCAGCTCTTCGGCCAGCGGCTTGCCGTGGTCGATCACATGGTGCGCGCCGAGGTCGCGGACCCAGGCCTGGGTCTCTGCGCGCGAGGCGGTGCCGATCACGTTCAGGCCGGTCAGTTGCCGGGCCAGTTGGACCAGGATCGAACCGACCCCGCCGGCGGCGCCGACCACCAGCAGGCTCTGGCCCTGGTCGGCCTTGCCTTCGGCGATCTGCAAGCGCTCGAAGAGCAGTTCCCAGGCAGTGATGGTGGTCAGCGGCAGGGCCGCGGCCTGGGCGAAGTCGAGGCTTTTCGGCAGGTGCCCGGCAATGCGCTCGTCGACCCGATGCAGCTCGCTGTTGCTGCCGGGGCGGGTGATGTCCCCGGCGTACCAGACCCGGTCGCCAGGACGGAACAGGCTGACCTCGCTGCCGACCGCGCGCACCACGCCCGCCGCATCCCAGCCCAGCACCTTGGCCTGGCCGGCTTCCGGCTGGGCGCGCTGGCGGACCTTGGTATCCACCGGGTTGACCGAGATGGCGCGGACCTCCACCAGCAGGTCGCGTGGGCCCGGCGTGGGCTCGGGCAGTTCGAGGTCGAGCAGGGCGTCGGGATGGTCGATGGGCAGGGATTGGTAGTAACCGACAGCTTTCATGGGAACTCCGGGAAACGGGCCTCAGGCGAGGCGATAGAGTTGGTCGATCTTCACGTTCTGCAGCAGGGCTTCGTTGCCGCGGCTGAAGCGCAGGAAGTGTTCGGTGTTCTGGTGCCGCTCCAGGGCGGCGTCGTCGCGCCACTGCTCGATCATGTAGAACAGGTGGGAGTCGTGGCGGTCCTGATGCAGGTCGTACTGCAGGCAACCAGCCTCGGCGCGCGACGGGGCGACCAGGGCGCGCAATTCGCGTTCCAGGGCCTCGGCGTGGCCGGGGGCGGCGGTGATGGTGGCGATCAGGGTGAGGGGTGTGCTCATGGTGGGTTCCTTCGATGGGGCGGAGTCAGGATGGGCTATTTCAAATCGCTGAAAAACAGGCTATCAGGGAAGACTCTTTCAAAGGAATCTTGAAAATGCTGCGTTACGACGACCTCCAGGTGTTCGTCCACACCAGCGACAGCGGCTCGTTGTCCGCCGCCGCGCGCCAGTTGGAGATTTCCCCGGCGGTGGCCAGCGCGGCGCTGAAGCGCCTGGAAAGCGAGCTGGAGGTACGCCTGTTCGCCCGCTCCACCCGCAGCCTGCGCCTGACTCCCGAGGGCGACGCGTTCCTCCTGCATGCCCGCGCCTCGTTGCGCAGCCTGGAGGAGGGGCGCCGGTTGCTGCAGGGCGGCAAGGACCAGATCGCCGGGGTACTGCAGCTTTCCGCGCCCTCCGACTTCGGCCGCAACCTGCTGCTGCCATGGCTCGACGAGTTCCAGGCGCGCTATCCGCAACTGAGCCTGCGCCTGCTGCTCGGCGACCGGGTGACCGATCTCTACCGGCAACCGGTGGACGTGGCGATCCGCTACGGCGCACCGGCCGACTCCAGCCTGGTCGCCCTGCCGCTGGCGCCGGACAACCGGCGAGTGCTCTGCGCCGCGCCGGGCTACCTGGCGGAGCGCGGCGAGCCGCGCCAGCCGGACGACCTGCGCGAGCACAATTGCCTGCTCTACCAACTCGGCGGCCGGGTACACGACCGCTGGGCGTTCCAGCGGGGCCGCCGCAGCCTGACCCTGACGGTCGCCGGCGACCGTGTCTGCGACGACGCCGACGTGGTGCGGCGCTGGGCCCTGGCCGGCAAGGGGCTGGTCTACAAGTCCTGGCTGGACGTGGCCGAGGACGTGCGCGCCGGGCGCCTGCGCCTGCTGCTGCCGGAGTGGCAGGGCGAGGCGACGCCGATGAACCTCTTGTGTACCCACCGCGCTCAGTTGACCCGTCCGGTGACCCTCTTGCGCGCGTTCGTGCGCGAGCGTTGCGACGCATTGCTGGCGGAGGCTCCATGGACGAGGAACTGAACCGGGCGGCGAGCCTGGCCATCGAGCTGGCGGACGTGGACAGCGCCGCGCGCTTGCACGAACGCCTGCGCGAGGCCCTGGCGTTGCCGCCGTGGTACGGATGCAACTGGGATGCCTTCTGGGACGCCATCAGCGGCCTGGTGCCGATGCCCCGGCGATTGCGTCTGCAAGGCTGGAGCGACTTCGCCCGGCGCCTGCCGGAGGAAGCGGCGCAGCTTTCGGCCTGCCTGGAGGCGTTGCGCGAGACGTACCCGCAACTGGCGCCGGAAGTCCTGCGCGACGCTTGATCAGTCCCAGCCGAACAGCTCGGCGGCGTTGCGGCTGCTGCTCGCCGCCAGTTCCTCGGCGTCGACCCCGCGCAGCTCGGCGAGGGCGCGGCAGATGTCCGGCAGGTGCTCCGGACTGTTGCGCTGGCCGGGATGCATCGATGGCGCCATGTCCGGCGCATCGGTTTCCAGCACGATGGCCTCGGCCGGCAGCTCCGCCGCCACCTTGCGCAGGCGGTTGGCCTGCGGCCAGGTCGGCGCGCCGCCGAGGCCGAGGCGGAAGCCGAGCTTGAGGTACTCGCGGGCTTCCTCGCGGCTGCCGGCGAAGGCATGGATGATGCCGCGGCGCTCCAGGCGGATGCGCTTGAGGGTGGCGATGGTCGCCGCGTGGGCGCGGCGCACGTGGATCAGCGCCGGCAGGCGGAATTCCGCGGCCAGCCGCAGTTGGGCCTCGAACAGCGCCTGCTGGGCGTCGCGGTCGAGGTGTTCCAGGTAATAGTCCAGGCCGATCTCGCCGACCGCGCAGAGCTTCGTCTCGCCGCGCAGGCGTTGCAGCCACTGGCGCAGGTCGTCCAGGTGCTGCGGGCGGTGCCGCGCCAGGTAGACGGGGTGCAGGCCGAGCGCCGCGTACAGGCCATCCTCGGCCTGCGCCAGGTCCCAGACCCGTTGCCAGTTCTCGCGGTAGACGCCGAGCACCACCTGGCGCTCGACCCCCAGCGCGCGGCTGCGTTGCAGCAGCGCGGCGCGGTCGGCGTCGAAGTCCGGGAAGTCGAGGTGGTTGTGGGTGTCGACCAGGCGCATGGCGGCCGGCTCAGTCGCGCAGCTTGAGTTGCCGGGGGACGGCGTGCAGGCCCGGCCGGTAGTCGTTCTCCTCGACCGCGCGGAGCGCCAGTTCGAGGGCGTTGGCGGCGATCAGCGCGTGCTGCTGGTAGATCGAGTTGACCTTCAGCGGCACGAAGTCGAGCAACTGGGTGTCGCCGAAGGTCGCCACCCGCAAGCCTTCGGGCCAACCGTCGGCGCGCGCCTGGAACACATCGAAGACGCCTTCGAGGAGTACATAGGCAGTGGTCACCAGGGCGTCGGGCAGGTAGCCCAGGCGCTCGAGCAATTGCTCCATCAGGCGGCGTCCGCACTCGCGGCTGAACACCTCGGCATGCTCGACGATGACCTCGCCGCGGAAGTCCTTCAGCGCCTGGCGGAAGCCGGCGGCGCGGTCGTGGCTGATGATCAGGTCCGCCCGCGCGCCGAGCAGGGCGATATGGCGCGGCGCCGGTTGCAACAGGGTTTCGGTGAGGCGGCGCGCGGCGTCCTGGTCATCGCTGATCACCGAGGCGAAGCGCTGCGGGTCGAGCTGGCGGTCGATGGCCACCACCGGCAGGCCTTCGGCGACCAGCCGGGCATGGGTATCATCCCCGGCCGGCAGGCAACTGGCGACGATCAGCGCGTCGCAGCGGCGCGCGCGGAACAGGTTGACCACCTGGCGCTCGGTCTCCGGCTCGTCGTCGGAGCAGGCGATCAGCAACTGGTAGCCGCGCGCCCGGGCGCCTTGTTCGAGTTGCTTGGCGAGGCGGGCGTAGCTGGGGTTTTCCAGGTCCGGGAGGATGAAGCCGAGGGTGCGGGTCTGCCCGCGGCGCAGGCCGGCGGCCTGCTGGTCCGGCTGGTAGCCGTGTTCCTCGACCACGGCAAGCACGCGCTCGACGGTGGCGGCGCTGATGCGCCGCTGGGCGGCCTTGCCATTGATGACGTAGCTGGCGGTGGTCACCGAGACCCCGGCCAGGCGGGCGATATCACTGAGTTTCAAACCGATCTCTACTGGAGGCGACGACAAGTTGGGCTTCAAGGATCAATCATTATCGGGTAACGTGCCAATTTAATTAAGTGAATCGATTCAGCAAAAGATTCCGGCGAAGCCGGCGCCCCTGCCCCAGGCTGCCTCGCGCAGCCCGAACGCGGCGCCGCCTACGCTATGGCAGGTCAATGACAACAAGCGGATCACCGCCCCAGGCTGTACGGAAGGCTCCCGCGAGCCGCTTTCCGCTACCGCCGGCACATCCCGCGCCCGCGCCTCGGCGCGGCGGGACGATCCGGACGTGAGACGGGGAGCCGTTCGCTCCTGAGGAGGTTTCCATGCTCGAACTCGATACCCGGCAGATCCGCATGGGCCAGCGCGCCGCGGACAAGGCCGAAGCCCTGCGCCTGCTCGGCGCGGCGCTGGTCGCCGACGGCCTGGCCGCGCCCGGCTATGCCGAGGGCCTGAAGGCGCGCGAGGCACAAGGCTCCACCTACCTCGGCCAGGGCATCGCCATACCCCATGGGACCCCGGATACCCGCGAGCTGGTCTTCAGCACCGGTGTGCGCCTGCTGCAATTCCCCGAGGGAGTGGACTGGGGCGATGGCCAGCAGGTCTACCTGGCCATCGGCATCGCGGCGAAGTCCGACGAACACCTGCAGCTCCTGCAATTGCTCACCCGCGCCCTCGGCGAGGCCGACCTGGGACCGGCGCTGAGCGCGGCCGCCAGCGCCGAGGAAGTCCTCGGCCTGTTGCAGGGCGCGCCGCAGGAACTGGCGCTGGACGCACAACTGGTCGGCCTCGGCCAGAACGCCGAGGACCTCGACGAACTGGCCTGGCTCGGCGCGCGCCTGTTGAAGAAGGCCGGCTGCGTGGAGAACGGCTTCGCCGCCGTGCTCCAGCAGACCGAACCGTTGCCGCTGGGCGACGGGCTGTGCTGGTTGCACAGCGAACAATTGGTGAAGCGCCCCGGGCTGGCCTTCGTCACTCCGGCGCAACCGTTGCAGCACCAGGGGCAACCGGTCACCGGGCTGTTCTGCCTGGCCAGCCTGGGCGAAGCGCACCAGGCGCTGCTCGAACGCCTGTGCGACCTGTTGCTGGAAGGGCGTGGCGCCGAGCTGGTGCGCGCCACCAGCAGCCGCAGCGTACTCGCGGCGCTCGGTGGCGAGCTGCCGCCGGACTGGCCCAGCGCGCGAGCGGTCCTGGCCAACCCGCATGGCCTGCATGCCCGCCCGGCGCAGGCGCTGGCGCAGCTGGCCAAGGGCTTCGCCGGCGAGATCCGGGTACGCCTGGCCGACAGCGAGGCGGCCCCCGTCTCGGCGAAGAGCCTGAGCAAGCTGCTCGCCCTCGGCGCGCGACGCGGCCAGACGCTGGAGTTCAGCGCCGAGCCGGCGATCGCCGAGGACGCGCTGCCAGCCTTGCTGGCCGCGGTGCGCGAGGGGCTCGGCGAGGAGGTCGAAGCGCTGGCGGAGGAGGCCTTGCCCGATGCCGTCGGCGAGGCGGAAGAGGATGCCCGGCCGGCGCCGCTGCGCGCCGGCGAGCGCCTGCAGGCGATCGCCGCGTCGCCGGGCATCGCCAGTGGTCCGGCGCATGTCCAGGTGGCGCAGCGCTTCGAGTTCCAGCCGCGTGGCGAGTCGCCGGCCCATGAACGCGAGCGCCTGCTGCGGGCCAAGCGGGCGGTGGACGAGGAGATCGTCGGCCTGGTCGAACGCAGCACGGTGAAGGCGATCCGCGAGATTTTCGTCACCCACCGGGAGATGCTCGACGATCCGGAACTGGCCGAGCAGGTGCAACTGCGCCTGAATCGCGGCGAAAGCGCCGAAGCGGCCTGGAGTCGGGTAGTGGAAGACAGCGCGGCGCAGCAGGAGGCGCTGCACGACACCTTGCTCGCCGAGCGCGCCGCCGACCTCCGCGACCTCGGCCGGCGGGTGCTGGCCAGGCTCTGCGGGGTGGAGGCGCCGCGCGAGCCGGAGCAGCCGTACATCCTGGTGATGGACGAGGTCGGCCCCTCCGATGTCGCCCGCCTCGACGCCCAGCGGGTCGCCGGCATCCTCACGGCGCGCGGCGGCGCCACTTCGCACAGCGCGATCATCGCCCGCGCCCTCGGCATTCCGGCATTGGTCGGCGCCGGCGCGGCGGTGCTCGGCCTGGAGCCGGGCACGGCACTGCTGCTGGATGGCGAGCACGGCTGGCTGCAGGTGGCGCCGAGCACCGAACAGTTGCAGCAGGCCGCCGCCGAGCGCGACGCCCGCCAGCAGCGCCAGGCCCGCGCCGACGCGCAGCGTCTGGAGCCTGCGCGGACCCGCGACGGCCACGCGGTGGAAGTCTGCGCCAACCTTGGCGACACCGCCGGCGCCGCGCGCGCGGTGGAGCTGGGCGCCGAGGGCGTTGGCCTGCTGCGCACCGAGTTCGTCTTCATGAACAACGCCCGCGCGCCGGACCTGGCGACCCAGGAAGCGGAATACCGTCGGGTGCTCGACGCCCTCGACGGACGTCCGCTGGTGGCGCGGACCCTGGATGTCGGCGGGGACAAGCCGCTGCCGTACTGGCCGATTCCCCACGAAGAGAATCCCTATCTGGGCCTGCGCGGTATCCGCCTGACCCTGCAGCGACCGCAGATCCTCGAGACCCAGTTGCGCGCGCTGTTCCGCGCCGCCGGGGAGCGGCCGCTGCGGGTGATGTTCCCGATGGTCGGCAGCCTCGACGAATGGCGCCAGGCGCGTGACCTGGCGCTGCGCCTGCGCGAGGAAATCCCGCTGGCCGACCTGCAACTGGGGATCATGGTCGAGGTGCCCTCGGCGGCGTTGCTCGCGCCGGTGCTGGCCCGCGAGGTGGATTTCTTCAGCGTCGGCACCAACGACCTGACCCAGTACACCCTGGCTATCGATCGCGGCCACCCGAGTCTTTCGGCCCAGGCCGACGGCCTGCATCCGGCGGTGCTGCAACTGATCGACATGACCGTCCGCGCCGCCCACGCCGAGGGCAAGTGGGTCGGCGTCTGCGGCGAACTGGCGGCCGACCCGCTGGCGTTGCCGCTGCTGGTCGGCCTGGGAGTGGACGAGCTGAGCGTCTCGGCGCGCAGCATCGCCCTGGTCAAGGCCGGCGTGCGCGAACTGCAGCTGGTCGCTGCGCGCGGCCTGGCCCGCAAAGCCCTGGGCCTGGCGAGCGCCGCCGAGGTCCGGGCCCTGGTGGAAGCGGAGGTGCAGTAATGGCGCGGATCCTGACGATTACCCTGAACCCGGCGCTGGACCTCACCGTGCGCCTGCGCCAGCTGGAACTGGGGGCGGTTAACCGCAGCGAGGCGGTGCTGACCCAGGCCGCCGGCAAGGGCCTGAACGTCGCCCAGGTGCTTGCCGACCTCGGCCATCGGTTGACGGTCAGCGGCTTCCTCGGCGAAGACAACCAGCCGCCGTTCACCGCCATGTTCCAGCGTCGTGGCTTCGCCGATGCGTTCGTCCGGGTGCCTGGCGAAACCCGCAGCAACATCAAGCTGGCCGAGCGCGGCGGGCGCGTCAGCGACCTCAACGGGCCGGGCCCGGAGGCCGACGAGCGAGCCCAGGCGGCGTTGCTCGAACGCCTCGACCGGCTTGCCGGAGAGCACGAGCTGGCGGTGGTCGCCGGCAGCCTGCCGCGCGGCGTCGAGCCGGAGTGGCTGGGCGAACTGCTGCGGCGCTTGCGGCGCCTCGGCCTGAAGGTCGCCTTCGACAGCAGCGGCGCGGCCCTGCGCGAAGGTGTGAAGGCTGCGCCGTGGATGATCAAGCCGAACGTCGAGGAACTGGCCGACCTCTGCTCGGCGCCGATGGACGACCTGGCCGCACAGCGCCAGGCGGCCGAACGCCTGCGCCATGACGGGGTAGGCCAGGTGGTGATTTCCCAGGGCGCCGCGGGGGTCAACTGGTTCGCCGCCGAGGGTGCCTGGCAGGCGCGGCCGCCAGCGGTGGAAGTGGCCAGCACGGTGGGCGCCGGCGATTCCCTGCTGGCCGGCATGCTGCACGGCCTGGCCAGCGGCTGGCCGGCCGAGCGGGTGCTGCGTCAGGCCACCGCCATCGCCAGCCTGGCGGTGACCCAGTTCGAGTTCGGCATCGGCGATCCGCAGCGCCTGGCGCGGATCGAAGCGGGCGTCGTGGTGCAGCCATTGGTCGAGGAGGCCTGAGATGAAACTAGCGATCGTCACCGCCTGCCCTGGCGGACAGGTCACCAGCGTGCTCGCCGCGCGCCTGCTGCGGGGCGCCGCCGAGCGCCTGGGCTGGGAAACCTGCGTCGAGGCGAATGCCGGGTCGAGGCCCGAGGGCGAACTGAGCGCCGAACAGATCGCCGAAGCCGACTGGGTCCTGCTGGTCGGCGTCGAGCCGCTGGCGGCGGCGCGTTTCGTCGGCAAGCCGGTGTATCGCGCGCGTCCCGCCGAGGCGCTGGCCGATCCGCGCGCCTTCCTCCAGCGGGCCGCCGCCCTGGCGAGCGTGGAGGTCGCCGGGGACGAGGCCGGCCTGGTTGCGCCGGAGGCCGGAGCGGCACCGCGGATCGTCGCGGTGACCGCCTGTCCGACCGGCGTGGCGCATACCTTCATGGCCGCCGAGGCGTTGCAGCTCGCGGCGGGGCAACTGGGCTTCGCGTTGCAGGTCGAGACCCAGGGCTCGGTCGGCGCGCGCAACCCGCTCGACCCGGCGGACATCGCCGCCGCCGACGTGGTCCTGCTGGCCGCCGACATCGACGTGGACACGGCCCGTTTCGCCGGCAAGAAGATCTACCGTTGCGGCACCGGCGTGGCCCTCAAGCAGGCCCGCGCGACGCTCGAGCGGGCGCTGGCGGAAGGGCAGGTCGAGAGCGCGGGCGCAGCCAGCGCGGTGGTCGCCAGGGACGAGAAGCGCGGGGTGTACAAGCACCTGCTGACCGGGGTGTCGTTCATGTTGCCGATGGTGGTCGCGGGCGGCCTGCTGATCGCCCTGTCGCTGGCCTTCGGCATCGATGCCTACAAGCAGCCGGGCAGCCTGGCGGCGGTGCTGAGGACGGTCGGCGACACGGCTTTCGTCCTGATGGTGCCGGTGCTCGCCGGCTACATCGCCTATTCCATCGCCGACCGCCCGGGCCTGGCGCCGGGCATGCTCGGCGGCCTGCTCGCCGGGACCCTCGGCGCCGGGTTCATCGGCGGGATAGTCGCCGGCTTCATCGCCGGCTATGCGGCGCGGGCCATCAGCCACGGGCTGAGGCTGCCGGCGAGCCTGGAAGCGCTGAAGCCGATCCTGGTCATCCCGTTGCTGGCCAGCCTGGTCACCGGCCTGCTGATGCTCTACGTGGTCGGCAAGCCGGTGGCCGGGATGCTCGCGGCTCTGACCGGGTTCCTCGACGGCATGGGTACCTCCAATGCCATCCTCCTCGGCCTGCTGCTCGGCGGGATGATGTGCGTCGACCTCGGCGGACCGGTCAACAAGGCCGCCTACGCCTTTTCCGTCGGCCTGCTCTCGTCGCACAGCTACGCGCCGATGGCGGCGGTGATGGCGGCGGGCATGGTGCCGCCGATCGGCATGGGCCTGGCGACCCTGCTGGCGCGGCGCAAGTTCGCCGAGAGCGAGCGGCAGGCCGGCAAGGCAGCCTCGGTGCTGGGGCTGTGCTTCATCTCCGAAGGCGCCATCCCGTTCGCCGCCAAGGACCCGCTGCGGGTGATCCCGGCGAGCATCGCCGGCGGCGCGCTGACCGGCGCCCTGTCGATGTACTTCGGCTGCAAGTTGCAGGCGCCTCACGGCGGGTTGTTCGTGATGCTGGTGCCCAACGCGATCAACCACGCCCTGGCGTACCTGCTGGCGATCGTCGCCGGCAGCCTGCTTACCGGGCTGCTCTACGCCGTGCTCAAGCGCGGCGCCGAGCCGGGGCTGGCGCTGGGGACCTCGTCCTCGCGGGAACCGGCGGCTGGCGGATAGCCGCGAGGCGGTCATGCGCCCTACGCCACCTGAGCTACGTGGCAGGGGGTAGGGCGAATAACGCCGCAGGCGTTATCCGCCGATACTCCGGCGAACCGGCGGATAACCGCAGCGGTTATTCGCCCCAGCGGTCGATCCGACCTGGGGCGGCCTCAGGCCTGGCGCAACAGGCGCAGGCCATCTTCCTGTGCGAGGCTGGCCTCGTTGATCGGCAACGAGCAGGACTGCCCGCGTCCCATCGGGTAGTAGTGGAAGCCGTGGCGGGCCATGCGCTCGGGGTCGTAGAGGTTGCGCCCGTCGAAGATCACCGGGGCCTTCAGGCGCTCCTTGAGCAGCTCGAAATCCGGTGCCTTGAATTGCTGCCACTCGGTGCAGATGACCAGTGCATCGGCGCCTCCCAGGGTCGCCTCGGGGGTGCCCATCAGGCTCAGGCGTTCGTCGTGGCCATAGAGCCGCTGGGTTTCCTGCATGGCTTCGGGATCGTAGGCGCGCACCTGCGCGCCGTGGCGCCAGAGCGCTTCCATCAGTTCGCGGCTGGGCGCGTCGCGCATGTCGTCGGTGTTCGGCTTGAAGGCCAGGCCCCAGAGGGCGAAGGTCTTGCCGCGCAGGTCGCCGTCGTAGAACACCCGGATGCGTTCGAACAGCTTGTGCTTCTGCCGCCGGTTGATCGCTTCCACTGCCTGCAACAGGTCGCTGGAGCAATGCGCCTGCTCGGCGCTGTGGATCAGCGCGCGCATGTCCTTGGGGAAGCAGGAGCCGCCGTAGCCGCAGCCGGGGTAGATGAAGTGGTAGCCGATCCGCGGGTCGGCGCCGATGCCCTGGCGCACCGCCTCGATGTCGGCGCCGAGGTGTTCGGCCAGTTCGGCGATCTGGTTGATGAAGCTGATCTTGGTCGCCAGCATGCCGTTCGCCGCGTACTTGGTCAGTTCGGCGCTGCGCAGGCCCATGAACAGCATGCGGTCGTGGTTGCGGTTGAACGGCTCGTAGAGTTCGCGCATCACCTGGCGCACCTCTTCGTTGTCGCAGCCGACCACGATGCGGTCCGGGCGTCGGCAGTCGGCGACGGCGGAGCCTTCCTTGAGGAATTCCGGGTTGGAGACGATCTCGAATTCCAGCTCGCGTCCGTCGGCTTCCAGGCGCCGCTCGATGTGCGCGCGCAGGCGGTCGCCGGTGCCTACCGGGACGGTCGATTTCTCCACCACGATGACGGGCTTGCGGCGATGCTCGGCGATGGCATCGGCCACCGCGAAGACCGCGCCGAGATCGGCCGCGCCGTCCTCGCCAGGCGGGGTGCCGACCGCGATGAACTGCACCCGGCCGTGTTCCACGGCCAGGCGCGCATCGCTGCTGAAACGCAGGCGGCCGCTGTCCAGGCCTTCGCGCAGCAAGGCGTCGAGCCCGGGTTCGTAGATGCTGGCGAGGCCCTGCGCGAGGCGTTCGACCTTGTTCCGGTCGATGTCCATGCACAGTACATCGTGGCCCACTTCGGCGAGGACGGCGGCCTGCACCAGTCCTACATAGCCACTGCCGAATACGCTGATCTTCATGGTGCTTTCCTCGACGGATGATGCGCGGGCGCGGCAGCGGTGCGGCGGGCGTTGACGGTCAACACGCCGAGCACCACCAGGCCTACGCCCAGGGTCTTGCTGGTACTGAAGGTTTCATCGAACGCCGGCAGGCTCGCCGCCAGCAGGTAGACCAGCGCGTAGCTGGCGCTCAACAGGCTGTAGGCGCGGCCCAGCGGCAGGTGGCGCAGGGCGGCCAGCCAGCACAGCAGGGAGGCGGCGTAGGCCGCCACCGCCAGGGCTACCGCGAGCAGCGCGGCGCGCTCCGGCGTTTGCCCGGCCCAGGCTTCCGGTAGCGGCAGGCGGCTCATGCCCCAGCGCATGCCGAGCTGGGCGGCGCTGGCCAGCAGCATGCTGCCCAGGGCCGCCAGCCAGCCGCGTAGCGCGTTCATGCGCTCCTCCCGAGCAGGGCCACGCCGGCGACGATCAGCAACAGGCCGGCGAGGTGGCGGCGATCCACCGGCTCATCGAAGACGAAGCGTGCCGCCAGGGTGACCAGGACGAAGTTCAGCGCCAGCATCGGATAGGCGCTGCCGACTTCCACCCGTTGCAGGAGCAGCAGCCAGCAGAGCAGGCCGAGCCCGAGGGCGAGCAGCGCCAGCCACGGCCACGGACTGCGCAGGCGCGCCGTCCAGCCGTCGGCGGCGACCAGGTGCCAGTGCTCCACGGTGAGCTTCTGCGCAACCTGGCCGAGGCCGGTCATGAGCAGGGTGGCGAGCAGCAGCGCGGCGCTCATGGGCGCACCTGCGGCAGGATCGCCAGGACCAGGTTGCCGTTCCGGTAGCGTTCGCCGTCGCCCGGCAACAGCGCCAGCTGGTAGCGGTCGCTGGCGCTGTTGATCCGCAGCAGCACGGCAACCGAGCCGTCCTGGCGTGCCCGCCAGAGCCACTGGCGGATGTCTGCCAAGGGCACGCTGCGCTGGCTGTGCTCGGGGTAGGAGAGGCCGTACTTCAGCTCGCCGCGCGTGTCGTAGAGCGTCACGTCGCTACGGCGCAGGCGCCAGGCGAGGGCCGAGGCGGCGCCGAGGTCGTTGCTCAGCAGATGGCGGGCGCCGGTCAGTTCGTCGAGGTGTTCGGCGACGAACAGGTCGGGGGTCTTGTTCTGCACCACATGGTTGGGCATCGCTGCCGGCAGCAGCGCGATCAGCACCCAGCTCGCCAGCAGCGGCGCGGCCCAGGCGCGTAGCGGGTAGCGCCACTGGGCGAGGCCGGCGGCGGCCCAGGCGCCGATCACCAGCAGGACCAGGAACAGCTCGAAGGGTTCTTCCTGGTACACCGGCTTGCGCAGTTGCAGGTAGGCCAGGGCCGCCAGCGCGAGGAGCGCCAGGCCCAGGTTGAGCAGCCCGTTGCCGCGCAGCGCGACGCTGTTCCCCAGGCGCAGCCGCTGCACC
>NZ_SCND01000090.1:0-17534 GCF_005503585.1 Pseudomonas sp. 2VD | reverse complement strand
CGACGAGGACGCGATCCGACTCGCCGACTACGTCGTCGACATCGGTCCGGGGGCCGGCGTGCACGGCGGCCAGGTAGTGGCGGAAGGTACGCCCGACCAGGTGATGAACCACCCCGACTCGCTGACCGGCAAGTACCTTTCCGGGCGCAAGAAAATCGCGGTTCCGGCCAAGCGCACCCCGCGCGACAAGAAGAAGCTGCTGAAGCTGAAAGGCGCCCGCGGCAACAACCTGCAGAACGTCAACCTGGAAATCCCGGTCGGCCTGTTCACCTGCATCACCGGGGTCTCGGGCTCCGGCAAGTCGACGCTGATCAACAACACCCTGTTCCCGATCACCGCCACCGCGCTGAACGGCGCGACTACCCTGGAAGTGGCGCCGTACGACTCGTTCGACGGCCTGCAGCACCTGGACAAGGTGGTCGACATCGACCAGAGCCCGATCGGTCGTACCCCGCGCTCCAACCCGGCGACCTATACCGGCCTGTTCACGCCGATCCGCGAACTGTTCTCCGGCGTGCCGGAGGCCCGCTCGCGCGGCTACGGTCCCGGCCGCTTCTCGTTCAACGTCAAGGGCGGCCGTTGCGAGGCCTGCCAGGGCGACGGCGTGATCAAGGTGGAGATGCACTTCCTGCCGGACATCTACGTTCCCTGCGACGTCTGCAAGGGCAAGCGCTACAACCGCGAGACCCTGGAGATCCGCTACAAGGGCAAGAGCATCCACGAGGTGCTGGAGATGACCATCGAGGAAGCCCGCGAGTTCTTCGACGCCGTCCCCGCCCTGGCGCGCAAGCTGCAGACACTGATGGACGTCGGCCTGTCCTACATCAAGCTGGGCCAGAGCGCGACCACCCTCTCGGGCGGCGAGGCACAGCGGGTCAAGCTGTCCCGCGAGCTGTCCAAGCGCGACACCGGCAAGACCCTGTACATCCTCGACGAACCGACCACCGGCCTGCACTTCGCCGACATCCAGCAACTGCTCGACGTGCTCCACCGCCTGCGCGACCACGGCAACACCGTGGTGGTGATCGAGCACAACCTGGACGTGATCAAGACCGCCGACTGGCTGGTCGACCTCGGTCCCGAGGGCGGCTCCAAGGGTGGTCAGATCATCGCCAACGGCACGCCGGAGCAGGTGGCCGAGATGCCCCAGTCGCACACCGGCCACTTCCTCAAGCCGCTGCTGGAACGCGATCGCGCCTGATTGCCGGGCGCTCATGAAAAAGCCCCTGCGGCCGTGAGGCGCAGGGGCTTTTTCGTATCCGCGGGGTAGGGTCAGATCTGCGACTGCAGGTAGTTCTCCAGGCCCATCCTCGCGATCAGGCCAAGCTGTTGCTCCAACCAGTAGGCGTGGTCTTCCTCGGTGTCGGCCAACTGGGCCTTGAGGATGTCGCGGCTGACGAAGTCCTTGTGCTGCTCGCAGAGGGCGATGCCCTTGGCCAGCGCGGCGCGGACATGGCGCTCGAGCTTGAGGTCGGCCTCGAGCATCTCCGGCACCGTGGTGCCCGGGTGGATATCGTCGGGACGCATGCGCGGCGTACCTTCGAGCAGGAGGATACGGCGCAGCAGGGCGTCGGCGTGCTGGGTCTCCTCCTCCATCTCGTGGTTGAGGCGCTCGTAGAGCTTGCTGAAGCCCCAGTCCTCGTACATGCGCGAGTGGATGAAGTACTGGTCGCGCGCGGCCAGCTCGCCGGTCAGCAGCGTGTTGAGGTAATCGATGACTTCCGGATGGCCTTGCATCGGGGGGCTCTCCCTGGAGAAAACTAGGAATCTAGCCGCATATGCTCCCGGCTCCGCCTGATCCGGGTCAAGCCAATGCAGATAAAAAAGCCCCCTTCCTAGGAAGGGGGCCGGGGGCCTCATCAGGCCATCAGTCCAGCTTCAGGCCGAGGGCGTCGGCGACGCCTTTGCCGTAGGCCGGATCGACCTTGAGGAACAGGCCGATCTGGCGACGCTGGATCTGTTCCGGTACATCGCGGATGTCTTCGGCGATGTTGGCGAACAGCCGCTGCTTCTGCTCGTCGGTGAACAGATGGAACAGCGCGGCCGGCTGGCTGTAGTAGTCGTCGTCCACCCGGTGGTTCCAGTGGTCCGCCGCGCCCTCCAGGCTCAGCGGCGGCTCGGAAAAGTCAGGCTGCTCCTGCCACTGGTTGAAGCTGTTCGGCTCGTAGGTGACGCGCTGATGGGCGTTGTTGCCGTCCACCCGCATGCCGCCGTCGCGGTGGTAGACCTGGTGCGGGCAACGCGCGGCGTTCACCGGGATCTGGTGGTGGTTGACGCCCAGGCGATAGCGATGGGCGTCGCCGTAGGAGAACAGACGGCCCTGGAGCATCTTGTCCGGCGAGAAACCGATACCGGGCACCACGTTGGCCGGCGTGAAAGCGGCCTGCTCGACCTCGGCGAAGTAGTTGTCCGGGTTACGGTTCAGCTCGAAGAAGCCCACTTCGATCAACGGGTAGTCGCCGTGGGGCCAGACCTTGGTCAGGTCGAACGGGTTGTAGCGATAGGTGGCCGCTTCCTTCTCGGGCATGATCTGCACGTACATCTTCCAGCGCGGGAAGTCGCCTTTCTCGATGCTCTCGTACAAGTCGCGCTGCGAACTCTCGCGGTCCTGGGCGATCACTTCGGCAGCCTCGGCGTTGGTCAGGTTCTCGATGCCCTGTTGGGTCTTGAAGTGGAACTTGACCCAGAAGCGCTCGTTGTTCGCATTGATGAAGCTGAAGGTATGGCTGCCGAAACCATGGATGTGCCGATAGCTCTTCGGCAGACCGCGGTCGCTGAAGTCGATGGTCAACTGATGCAGCGACTCGGGGAGGTGAGAGAAAAAGTCCCACTTGAAGGTCGCATTGCGCAGGTTGGTGCGCGGGTCACGCTTCACCACGTGGTTGAGATCGGGGAACTTGAGCGGGTCGCGCAGATAGAACACCGGGGTGTTGTTGCCGACCAGGTCCCAGTTGCCCTGCTCGGTGTAGAAACGCATGGAGAAGCCGCGGATGTCTCGCTCGGCATCCGCCGCGCCACGCTCACCGGCGACGGTGGAGAAGCGCAGGAACATATCGGTCTTCTTGCCGACCTGGGAGAAGATCTTCGCCCGGGTGTAGGGGGTGATGTCATGGGTGACGGTGAAGGTGCCGTAGGCCGCGGAGCCTTTCGCATGCATGCGTCGCTCGGGGATCACTTCGCGATCGAAGTGGGCGAGCTTCTCGAGGAACCACACGTCCTGCAGCAACATCGGGCCACGCGGACCGGCGGTCTGCACGTTCTGGTTATCGACCACCGGTGCGCCAGCGGCAGTGGTCAGGCGGGTCTTCTCTTCCATTTACTCTCTCCTCAACGGCTAACGTGCTATGAAGCGAAGCGGCTACACGGAAATCATCAGCGTGGACCAGGGATTGGCGGAGGACAACCTGTCGGCTGAACCAAGCGCCCTTTGCATTGATCTCGCTTATCCGAACGTAGCTTTTCGTAAAAGCAGGTTAAGGATGAATGACAGCCCTCCCGCAATCCAATTTATTAAAGACAGCGAGCCGATAGATAAAAACTTTAAGGCAGGTAATAAAAAAACCGGGCCTAGGCCCGGTTTCTTGTGCAGCAGATGCCTTATTCGGCAGCTTCTACGACTTCACCGCCGACAGGACGATCAACCAGCTCGACGTACGCCATGGGGGCGTTGTCGCCAGCGCGGAAACCGCACTTCAGGATGCGCAGGTAGCCGCCCGGACGGTTGGCGTAGCGCTTGCCCAGGTCGTTGAACAGCTTGCCAACGGCAGCTTTCGAACGGGTACGGTCGAAAGCCAGGCGACGGTTGGCGACGCTGTCTTCCTTGGCCAGGGTGATCAGCGGCTCGGCAACGCGACGCAGTTCCTTGGCCTTGGGCAGGGTGGTTTTGATCAGTTCGTGTTCGAACAGCGACACCGCCATGTTCTGGAACATAGCCTTGCGGTGCGCGCTGGTGCGGCTCAGGTGACGACCACTTTTACGATGGCGCATGGTTCAATTCCTTTCCAAACTTTACGTTCGGTAGTTACGACGATCAGGCAGTGGCCTTGTCGTCTTTCTTAAGACTTGCCGGCGGCCAGTTATCGAGGCGCATACCGAGGGACAGACCACGGGAAGCCAGAACGTCCTTGATTTCGGTCAGGGACTTCTTGCCCAGGTTCGGCGTTTTCAACAGCTCCACTTCGGTGCGCTGGATCAGGTCACCGATGTAGTAGATGTTTTCCGCCTTCAGGCAGTTGGCCGAACGTACGGTCAGTTCCAGGTCATCGACCGGGCGCAGGAGGATCGGATCGATCTCGTCTTCCTGCTCTTCAACGACGGGTTCGCTGTCGCCCTTGAGGTCCACGAACGCTGCCAGCTGCTGTTGCAGGATGGTAGCGGCGCGACGGATAGCCTCTTCGGGATCCAGAGTGCCGTTGGTTTCCAGGTCCAGGACCAGTTTGTCCAGGTTGGTGCGCTGCTCGACACGGGCGTTTTCCACCACGTAGGAGACACGACGGACCGGGCTGAACGATGCGTCGAGCTGCAGACGGCCGATGCTGCGGCTTTCGTCTTCATCGCTCTGACGTGCGTCGGCAGGCTCGTAGCCACGGCCACGAGCTACCTTCAGCTTCATGTTCAGCGCGCCGTTGTCTGCCAGGTTGGCGATAACGTGGTCACCGTTGATGATCTCAACATCGTGATCCAGCTGAATATCGGCAGCAGTCACAACACCCGAGCCCTTCTTAGCCAGGGTCAGCGTCACTTCATCACGACCGTGCAGCTTGATGGCCAGACCTTTCAGGTTCAGCAGGATCTCGATTACATCTTCCTGCACACCTTCGATCGCCGAGTACTCGTGGAGTACGCCGTCGATCTCGGCCTCGACCACTGCGCAGCCAGGCATGGAGGACAACAGGATGCGACGCAGCGCGTTGCCCAGGGTGTGACCAAAACCACGCTCGAGAGGCTCGAGCGTGATCTTGGCGCGGGTTTGACTGACCACCTGCACATCGATGTGGCGGGGGGTCAGGAACTCATTTACCGAACTCTGCATGGATGCACCTATTTTCTAGCCCTTACTTGGAGTAGAGCTCGACAATCAGGTTTTCGTTGATATCAGCGGACAGGTCGCTGCGAGCCGGAGCACTCTTGAAGGTACCAGCCTTCTTGTCGAGGTCGACTTCGACCCACTCGACGCGACCGCGCTGGCCACAGAGTTCCAGAGCCTGAGCGATACGCAGCTGGTTCTTCGATTTTTCGCGAACAGCTACGACGTCACCGGCCTTCACTTGGTAGGAAGGGATGTTGACGGTCTGACCGTTGACGGTGATGGCCTTGTGGGATACCAGCTGGCGGGATTCCGAACGAGTGGAACCGAAGCCCATGCGGTATACGACGTTGTCCAGGCGGCACTCGAGCAGTTGCAGCAGGTTCTCACCGGTAGAACCCTTGCGACGGGAAGCTTCCTGGTAGTAACCGCGGAACTGACGCTCCAGCACGCCGTAGATGCGACGTACTTTCTGCTTTTCACGCAGCTGCAGACCGTAGTCGGACAGACGGCCACGACGCTGGCCATGCTGGCCAGGAACGTTTTCAGCCTTGCACTTCGAGTCGAGGGCGCGGGCGCCGCTCTTCAGGAACAGGTCGGTGCCTTCACGGCGAGACAGTTTGCACTTGGGACCAATGTAACGAGCCATTTCTCACTGTCTCCTATTACACGCGACGCTTTTTCGGCGGACGGCAGCCGTTATGCGGGATCGGGGTTACGTCGGTGATGCTGGCGATCTTGTAGCCGCAAGCATTCAGAGCGCGAACGGCGGACTCGCGGCCCGGGCCCGGGCCCTTGACGTTGACGTCCAGGTTCTTCAGACCGTATTCCAGGGCAGCCTGGCCGGCACGCTCGGCCGCTACCTGGGCAGCGAACGGGGTGCTCTTACGCGAGCCGCGGAAACCGGAACCACCGGAGGTCGCCCAGGACAGTGCGTTGCCCTGACGGTCGGTGATGGTCACGATGGTGTTGTTGAAAGACGCGTGGATGTGGGCGATCCCATCGACCACTGTCTTTTTGACTTTCTTACGGGGACGAGCAGCAGGTTTTGCCATGACTAGATTCCTACGCGATTACTTGCGGATCGGCTTACGCGGGCCCTTGCGGGTACGCGCGTTGGTCTTGGTACGCTGACCGCGAACCGGCAGACCGCGACGATGACGCAGACCGCGGTAGCAACCGAGGTCCATCAGACGCTTGATGTTCATGTTGATTTCGCGACGCAGGTCACCTTCGGTGGTGATCTTCGCGACTTCGTTACGCAGCTGATCGATCTGCTCGTCGCTCAGGTCCTTGATCTTGGCAGCCGGGTTTACGCCGGTGGCTGCGCAGATGCTCTGAGCAGTAGTGCGACCAACACCATAGATGTAGGTCAGCGAGATAACAGTGTGCTTGTTATCCGGAATGTTGACGCCTGCAATACGGGCCATTCAGAAAAACTCCAATTGACAGCTACCCTGCGCCCAGGAAGCCAAGAAAGGGCGCGGATATTAGCGCTGTAATAGCAAATAATCAACCCGGCAGCACACTAGCTGCCGGGTTATCACGCGTGGATCACAATCAGCCTTGGCGCTGCTTGTGACGCGGTTCCGCGCTGCAGATCACCCGCACGATGCCATCGCGACGGATGATTTTGCAGTTACGGCACAGCTTCTTGACCGATGCACGAACTTTCATCACCAACTCCTCGAACCTTACGGGTCTATCAGCGCAGCATGCCGCTGCCGTAGCCCTTCAGGTTGGCTTTCTTCATCAGGGATTCATACTGGTGAGAAACGAGGTGAGATTGCACCTGGGCCATAAAGTCCATGACAACCACGACCACGATCAACAGCGAGGTCCCGCCAAGATAGAACGGCACGTGCGCCGCAACCACCAGGAACTGGGGCAGCAGGCAGACAGCCGTCATGTACAGAGCACCGAACATGGTCAAACGGGTCAGCACGCCATCGATGTAGCGAGCGGACTGTTCGCCCGGACGGATGCCCGGAATAAATGCACCGGACTTCTTGAGGTTCTCCGCCACGTCCTTCGGGTTGAACATCAGCGCTGTATAGAAGAAGCAGAAGAAAACGATCCCTGCAGTGAACAGCAAGATGTTCAGCGGCTGCCCCGGAGCGATCGCTTGCGCGACGTCCTGCAACCAACCCAAGCCTTCCGACTGACCGAACCAGGAGCCCAGGGACGCCGGGAACAGCAGGATACTGCTGGCGAAAATCGCGGGAATCACACCCGCCATGTTCACCTTCAACGGCAGATGGCTGGTCTGCGCTGCAAACACCTTGCGGCCTTGCTGGCGCTTGGCGTAATGCACCGCGATGCGACGCTGGCCACGCTCGATGAACACCACGAACGCGATGATCGCCACGGCCAGCAGGCCGACGCCGATCAGGGCGAAGATGTTGATGTCACCTTGACGGGCAGACTCGAAAGACTGACCGATGGCGCGCGGCAGGCCTGCAACGATACCAGCGAAGATCAACATCGAGATGCCGTTGCCGACACCGCGCTCGGTGATCTGCTCGCCCAGCCACATCATGAACATGGCACCAGCCACGAAGGTGGTGACAGCCACGAAGTAGAAGCCGAAGTCGTTGGAGAAGGCTACGCCCTGGCTGCCCAGGCCAACGGACATGCCGATGGCCTGGACCAGTGCCAGGACTACAGTACCGTAGCGGGTGTACTGGCTGATCTTGCGACGCCCAGACTCACCCTCTTTCTTCAACTGCTCCAGCTGCGGGCTGATAGCGGTCATGAGCTGCATGATGATCGAAGCCGAGATGTACGGCATGATCCCCAGTGCAAAGATACTCATGCGCTCCAGCGCGCCGCCGGAAAACATGTTGAAGAGGCTAAGAATGGTCCCCTCGTTCTGCCGGAACAGTGCCGCCAAGCGATCGGGGTTGATGCCCGGAACTGGGATGTGCGCGCCGATCCGATAGACGATGATCGCCAGGAACAGGAAACGCAGACGTGCCCAGAGCTCGGACAGACCGCCGTTGCTTAGCGCAGAGAGAGCACCTTGCTTAGCCATTTAGTCCTCGAATTTACCGCCAGCTGCTTCGATAGCCGCACGCGCACCCTTGGTGGCGGCGATACCTTTCAGGGTGACCGCACGACCAACTTCGCCGGACAGCATGACTTTGACGCGCTGTACGTGCTGGTTGATCAGGTTGGCATCCTTCAGGGTCTGCAGGCTGACGACGTCGCCTTCGACCTTGGCCAGTTCGGAGGTGCGCACTTCAGCACGATCCATGGCCTTCAGGGAAACGAAGCCGAACTTCGGCAGGCGACGGTGCAGAGGCTGTTGACCACCCTCGAAGCCCGGAGCGACCTTGCCACCGGAGCGGGAGGTCAGACCTTTGTGACCACGGCCACCGGTCTTGCCCAGACCGCTACCGATGCCACGGCCCGGACGGTGCTTTTCGCGACGGGCACCCGGCGCGGAACGCAGATCGTTCAGTTGCATGGATTAACCCTCCACACGCAGCAGGTAGTAGGCCTTGTTGATCATGCCGCGGTTCTCAGGAGTGTCCTGAACTTCGACGGTATGATTGATGCGACGCAGGCCGAGACCCTTGACGCAAGCCTTGTGGTTGGCCAGACGGCCGTTCAGGCTCTTGACCAGAGTGACTTTGACAGTTGCCATGGTTAGAGAATCTCCTCGACGCTCTTGCCACGCTTGGCCGCTACTGCTTCCGGAGCCTGCATGTTCTTCAGGCCCTTGAAGGTGGCGTAAACCACGTTCACCGGATTGGTGGAGCCATAGCACTTGGCCAGGACGTTCTGCACACCAGCCACTTCCAGAACGGCACGCATGGCGCCGCCGGCGATGATGCCGGTACCTTCCGAAGCCGGCTGCATGTACACCTTGGAGGCGCCATGGGCGGACTTGGTCGGATACTGCAGGGTGGTGCCGTTCAGATCCACTTGGATCATGTTGCGGCGAGCGGCTTCCATTGCTTTCTGGATGGCGGCCGGCACTTCACGCGCCTTGCCACGACCGAAACCAACGCGACCCTTGCCATCACCCACCACGGTCAGTGCGGTGAAAGCGAAGATACGGCCACCTTTTACGGTTTTGGCGACGCGGTTAACCTGAACCAGCTTCTCGATGTAGCCTTCGTCGCGCTTTTGCTCGTTGTTTGCCATAACTTAGAACTCCAGTCCGCCTTCACGAGCGGCATCAGCCAGCGCTTTCACACGGCCGTGGTACTTGAAGCCAGAACGATCGAACGCCACCTGGGTGACGCCGGCCGCTTTGGCGCGCTCGGCGACCAGTTGACCAACTTTCTTGGCTGCATCGATGTTGCCGGTGGCACCTTCGCGCAGGTCTTTGTCCAGGGTCGAGGCGCTGGCCAGGACCTTGCCGCCGTCGGCCGCAATGACCTGGGCGTAAATGTGCTGGGAAGAGCGGTACACGCAGAGGCGTACGGTTTCCAGCTCGCGCATCTTCAGGCGTGCCTTGCGAGCGCGACGCAGACGGGTTTCTTTCTTGACGCTCATTTGCTATGCCCTACTTCTTCTTGGCTTCTTTACGACGGACGACTTCGTCGGCGTAACGCACGCCCTTGCCTTTGTAAGGCTCCGGCGGACGGAAGTCGCGAATTTCGGCAGCAACCTGACCGACCAGCTGCTTGTCGATACCCTTGATCAGGATATCGGTCTGGCTGGGGGTCTCAGCGACGATGCCGGCCGGCAGTTCGTAATCAACCGGATGGGAGAAGCCGAGGGACAGGGACAGCACTTGGCCCTTGGCCTGCGCTTTGTAACCAACGCCGACCAGCTGGAGCTTGCGCTCGAAGCCCTGGCTGACGCCGACTACCATGTTGTTCACCAGAGCACGGGTGGTACCAGCCATGGCGCGAGTCTGCTGGTCGCCGTTACGCGCAGCAAAACGCAGCTCACCGCTGTCCTGGATCACTTCGACCGAAGGATGGACCTTGAGCTCCAGAGCACCTTTGGCGCCCTTGATGGACAGTTGCTGACCAGCCAGTTTGATTTCAACGCCGGCAGGCAGCTTGACGGGGTTCTTAGCAACGCGAGACATGCTGATTCCCCTTAGAACACAGTGCAGAGCACTTCGCCGCCAACACCAGCAGCACGGGCAGCACGATCGGTCATCACACCTTTGTTGGTGGAGACGATCGACACACCGAGGCCGCCACGAACTTTCGGCAGTTGCTCAACGGATTTGTACTGACGCAGGCCAGGACGGCTGATGCGCTTGACCTCTTCGATGACAGGCTTGCCTTCGAAGTACTTCAGTTCGATGGACAGCTGGGGTTTTACTTCCGAGCTGATCTGGAAATCCGCAATATAGCCTTCGTCCTTCAGGACTTTGGCTACCGCCGCTTTCAGTTTCGAGGACGGCATGCTTACGACGGTCTTTTCAGCCATCTGGGCATTACGGATGCGAGTTAGCATGTCTGCTAACGGGTCCTGCATACTCATGGGCTTAACGCTCCTGATACAAAAGAATAAGCCTTCAACTTCAATTCGCCCATAAACGCCAGGCGAAACAAACCCAGGCTCAGGGGAGCCGGGTATTCTAGAGATCGCGCCAAAACGAATCAAGCCCCATGAGGGGCTTGATTCGATGTCGCGATCAACGGTGCCGACTGGCGACACCGTTCGCTGCGATTACCAGCTGGCTTTCACCAGACCCGGTACGTCGCCGCGCATGGCGGCTTCGCGCAGCTTGTTACGGCTCAGGCCGAACTTGCGGTAGAAGCCGTGCGGACGACCGGTCAGGCGGCAACGGTTACGCAGGCGGCTGGCGCTGGCGTCACGCGGTTGCTTCTGCAGGGCGACTTGGGCATTCCAACGCTCTTCCGCAGAGGAGTTCGGATTAGCGATGATCGCTTTCAGCTCGGCACGCTTCTTGGCGTACTTGGCTACCGTCAGCTGACGCTTCAGCTCGCGGTTCTTCATGCTCTCTTTAGCCATGTTCCTACTCCAATCAGTTACGGAACGGGAATTTGAAAGCACGCAGCAGGGCGCGACCTTCGTCATCCGTACGAGCGGTGGTGGTCAGGGTGATGTCCAGGCCACGCAGCGCATCGATCTTGTCGTAATCGATTTCCGGGAAGATGATCTGCTCTTTCACGCCCATGCTGTAGTTGCCGCGACCATCGAAGGACTTGGCATTCAGGCCGCGGAAGTCACGCACGCGCGGCAGGGAGATGGACAGCAGACGATCCAGGAACTCGTACATCCGGTCGCTACGCAGGGTGACCTTGACGCCGATCGGCCAGCCTTCACGGATCTTGAAGCCTGCGATGGACTTACGAGCGTAAGTCACGACCGGCTTCTGACCAGTGATCTTTTCCAGATCGGCTACGGCGTTCTCGATGATCTTCTTGTCACCGACCGCCTCGCCAAGACCCATGTTCAGGGTGATTTTGGTAACGCGCGGAACTTCCATCACGTTCGCCAGCTGAAGCTCTTCTTTCAGCTTGGGCGCGATTTCCTTCCGATAAATTTCTTTCAATCGTGCCATGGTGATCTACCTAGCAGCCTCAAGCCTGAACCGGTTTCTGGGTCGACTTGAAGACACGAATTTTCTTACCGTCTTCTACCTTGAAGCCAACGCGATCAGCCTTGCTGGTTTCAGTATTGAAGATGGCGACGTTGGAGACGTGCAGAGGCGCCTCCTTCTCGACGATACCGCCCTGTTGGCCGAGCATCGGATTGGGCTTGGTGTGGCGCTTGATCAGGTTCACCCCGCCGACGACCAGACGGTCGTCAGCGAGAACCTTCAGCACCTTGCCACGCTTGCCCTTGTCCTTGCCGGCAATGACGATTACTTCGTCGTCACGACGAATCTTTTGCATGACGGCTACTCCTTACAGCACTTCGGGGGCGAGCGAGACGATCTTCATGAACTTCTCGGTACGGAGTTCACGAGTCACTGGCCCAAAGATACGGGTGCCGATCGGCTCCTGCTTGTTGTTCAGCAGGACGGCGGCGTTGCCGTCGAAGCGGATGATGGAACCGTCGGTACGACGTACGCCGTGCTTGGTGCGAACGACCACGGCAGTCATGACCTGGCCCTTCTTCACTTTGCCGCGCGGAATCGCTTCCTTGACGGTGACCTTGATGATGTCGCCGATGCCGGCGTAACGGCGGTGGGAACCGCCGAGCACCTTGATGCACATCACACGACGCGCGCCGCTGTTGTCAGCGACATCGAGCATGGATTGAGTCTGAATCATATAATTTCTCCGACCCCTAGTCCTTAGACTTCCACCGCGCGTTCAACGATATCAACCAGGGTCCAGGCCTTGGTCTTGGCCAGCGGACGGGTTTCGCGAATGGTGACCAGGTCACCAATGCGGCACTGATTGGATTCGTCGTGTGCGTGCAGTTTGGTCGAACGCTTGACGTATTTGCCGTAGATCGGGTGCTTGACGCGACGCTCGATCAGTACGGTGACGGTCTTGTCCATTTTGTCGCTGACGACGCGGCCGGTCAGCGTACGGACGGTTTTCTGAGCTTCAGCCATGATCACTTACCTGCTTGCTGATTGAGCACAGTTTTAACGCGAGCGATGTCGCGCTTAACCTGCGAGAGCAGGTGAGACTGCCCCAACTGGCCAGTTGCTTTCTGCATGCGCAGATTGAACTGGTCGCGCAGCAGGCCGAGCAGTTGCTCGTTCAGCTGCTCAACGGATTTTTCACGAAGTTCATTCGCTTTCATCACATCACCGTCCGCTTAACAAAGGAGGTGGCGAGGGGCAGCTTTGCAGCAGCCAGGGCGAAAGCCTCACGCGCCAGCTCTTCGGAAACACCCTCGATCTCGTACAGGACCTTGCCCGGCTGGATCTGGGCTACCCAGTACTCGACCCCACCCTTACCTTTACCCATACGAACTTCGAGGGGCTTCTTGGTGACAGGCTTGTCAGGGAATACGCGGATCCAGATCTTGCCGCCACGCTTCACGTGACGGGTCAGCGCACGACGCGCGGACTCGATCTGACGAGCAGTAAGGCGGCCACGGCTAGTGGCCTTCAGTGCGTACTCACCGAAGCTGACCTTACTACCACGATGAGCCAGACCACGGTTGTGGCCGGTCATTTGTTTGCGGAACTTCGTACGCTTGGGTTGCAGCATTTGCGTACTCCTTACCTAGCAGCTTTTTTACGAGGAGCGGGTGCTACCGGCTTCAGCTCTTCCTGGCGGCCACCGATGACCTCGCCCTTGAAGATCCAAACCTTGACACCGATCACACCGTAAGTGGTGTGCGCTTCGTAGGTGGCATAGTCGATATCGGCGCGCAGGGTGTGCAGGGGCACACGACCTTCGCGATACCATTCGGTACGGGCGATTTCAGCCCCACCCAGACGACCGCTGACCTGAATCTTGATGCCCTTGGCACCAATGCGCATGGCGTTCTGTACGGCGCGCTTCATGGCGCGACGGAACATTACGCGACGCTCCAGCTGCTGGGCTACGCTCTGCGCAACCAGCATGGCATCGAGTTCCGGCTTGCGGATTTCCTCGATGTTGATGTGCACGGGCACACCCATTTGCTTGGTCAGGTCCTGGCGCAGTTTCTCAACATCTTCACCTTTCTTGCCGATCACGATGCCGGGACGAGCGGTGTGGATGGTGATGCGTGCGGTTTGAGCCGGACGATGAATATCGATACGGCTTACGGACGCGCTTTTTAGTTTGTCTTGGAGGTACTCACGCACCTTCAGGTCGGCAAACAGGTAATCCGCATAGTTCTTGCGGTCTGCGTACCAAACGGAGGTGTGCTCCTTGACGATACCCAGGCGAATGCCATTGGGATGTACTTTCTGACCCATCTGTCGACTCCGTTACTTGTCCGCAACCTTGACCGTGATATGGCAAGACCGCTTCACGATGCGATCAGCACGGCCTTTGGCACGCGGCATGATGCGCTTGAGCGAACGACCTTCGTTGACGAAGACGGTGGAGACCTTCAGGTCATCCACATCGGCGCCTTCGTTGTGCTCAGCGTTGGCAACGGCCGACTCCAGCACTTTCTTCATGATCTCGGCGGCTTTCTTACTGCTGAAAGCCAGGAGGTTGAGCGCTTCGCCCACCTTCTTCCCGCGGATCTGGTCGGCGACCAAGCGGGCTTTCTGGGCGGAGATACGAGCGCCCGACAGCTTAGCGGCTACTTCCATCTTCCTTACCCCTTAACGCTTGGCTTTCTTGTCCGCAGCATGCCCGCGGTAGGTGCGGGTAGCGGCGAACTCGCCCAGTTTGTGGCCGACCATGTCCTCGTTGACGAGAACCGGTACGTGTTGACGGCCGTTGTGCACGGCGATGGTCAGACCAACCATATGCGGCAGAATCATCGAACGACGCGACCAGGTCTTGATCGGCTTGCGGTCGTTCTTTTCCACCGCGACTTCGACCTTCTTCAACAGGTGAAGATCGATAAACGGACCTTTTTTCAGTGAACGTGGCACTGTGGTATCCCTCTATTTACTTGCGGCGGCGGACGATCATGTTATCGGTACGCTTGTTCGAGCGAGTCTTCTTACCCTTGGTCTGAAGACCCCACGGCGATACCGGATGACGACCAGCAGAGGTACGGCCTTCACCACCACCATGCGGGTGGTCGACCGGGTTCATCGCCACGCCGCGAACGGTCGGGCGAACACCACGCCAGCGCGTAGCACCGGCTTTACCCAGCGAACGCAGGCTGTGCTCGGAGTTCGAGACTTCGCCCAGGGTCGCACGGCACTCAGCCAGGACTTTACGCATTTCACCGGAGCGCAGACGCAGGGTTACGTACGCACCTTCACGCGCGACCAGCTGGGCGGAAGCGCCAGCGGAGCGAGCGATCTGAGCGCCTTTACCCGGCTTCAGCTCGATACCATGAACAGTGCTACCCACCGGGATGTTGCGCAGAGGCATGCTGTTGCCTGCCTTGATCGGCGCACCGATACCGGAGATCAGCTGGTCACCTGCAGCAACGCCCTTGGGGGCGATGATGTAGCGACGCTCGCCGTCTGCATACTTCAGCAGAGCGATGTGTGCAGTGCGGTTCGGATCGTATTCGACGCGCTCAACGATGGCAGGGATGCCATCCTTGTTGCGACGGAAGTCGACCAGACGGTAGTGCTGCTTGTGACCACCACCGATATGACGGGTGGTGATACGACCGTTGTTGTTACGGCCGCCAGACTTGGATTTCTTTTCCAGCAGCGGTGCGTAGGGAGCGCCTTTGTGCAGCTCCTGATTCACCACCTTGACGACAAAGCGACGACCAGCGGAAGTCGGTTTGCACTTAACGATTGCCATGATGCACCCCTTTACTCAGCGCTGGTGGCGAAATCGAGATCTTGGCCCGGCTGGAGAGCGATGTACGCTTTTTTCCAGTCGTTACGCTTGCCCAGACCGCGAGCGGTGCGCTTGGTCTTACCCTTGACGTTCAGGGTAGTGACGCGCTGTACCTTCACGCTGAACAGGCTTTCTACGGCCTTCTTGATTTCCAGCTTGGTTGCATCGGTGGCAACCTTGAAAACGAATTGGCTCTTGCCGTCCGCGAGACCCGTGGCTTTCTCGGAGATGTGCGGACCAAGCAGCACTTTGAATACGCGTTCCTGGTTCATCCCAGCAGCTCCTCGAACTTCTTCACGGCGGACACGGTGACCAGCACCTTGTCGTAGGCGATCAGGCTGACGGGGTCGGAACCTTGGACATCACGTACATCGACGTGCGCCAGGTTGCGCGCAGCGAGGTACAGGTTCTCGTCGACACCATCGGTCACGATCAGCACGTCTTTCAGACCCAGGGTGTCCAGCTTGGCAACCAGGCCCTTGGTTTTCGGTGCATCGACAGCGAAGTCGGCAACGACGACCAGACGGTCCAGACGAACGAGCTCGGCAAGGATGGAGCGCAGTGCTGCGCGGTACATCTTCTTGTTCAGCTTCTGTTCGTGGCTACGCGGTTTAGCGGCGAAAGTGGTGCCGCCCCCACGCCAGATGGGGCTACGGATGGTGCCAGCGCGAGCACGACCGGTGCCCTTCTGACGCCACGGCTTCTTGCCACCACCAGAGACTTCGGAGCGAGTCTTCTGCGCCTTGCTGCCCTGACGGCCGCCAGCCATGTAGGCCACGACTGCCTGGTGCACCAGGGTCTCGTTGAATTCGCCACCAAAGGTACGCTCGGAGACTTCGATAGCCTGAGCGCCGTTCACATTCAATTGCATCTCAGCTTCCCCCTTAACCGCGAGCCTTGGCTGCCGGACGCACGATCACATCACCGCCGGTAGCGCCGGGAACGGCACCCTTGACCAGCAGCAGATTGCGTTCAGCATCGACGCGCACGATCTCCAGGGATTGAACGGTTACCCGCTCCGCACCCAGATGACCGGACATTTTCTTGCCCTTGAACACTCGACCAGGAGTCTGGCACTGGCCGATGGAACCCGGGACGCGGTGGGAAACGGAGTTACCGTGGGTGTTATCCTGACCACGGAAGTTCCAGCGCTTGATGGTGCCCGCGAAGCCCTTACCCTTGGACTCGCCGGTAACGTCTACCATCTGGCCTGCCTGGAACAGATCGACAGTGATCTGGTCACCAGCGGCATACTGCTCTTCGCCCAGACGGAATTCCCACACGCCGCGACCGGCGGCGACATTCGCCTTGGCAAAGTGACCAGCTTGCGCTTTGGTAACGCGAGAAGCACGACGCTCGCCGGCGGTGACTTGCACTGCACGGTAGCCATCGGTTTCTTCAGTCTTGAACTGGGTGACGCGATTCGGCTCGACCTCGATGACCGTAACCGGAATAGAGACACCTTCCTCGGTGAAAATGCGGGTCATGCCGCATTTACGACCGACAACACCAATTGTCATGTTGTAAACCTCTTGAGTGTACGGGGCTTTCACCCGCTATGGCCGCCCATTTCAGAGCGTTACACGACCAATGCCGAAGGCATTAGCCGAGGCTGATCTGTACTTCAACGCCTGCAGCAAGATCGAGCTTCATCAGCGCATCGACGGTTTTATCCGTCGGCTGGACGATGTCCAGTACACGCTTATGTGTACGAATTTCGTACTGATCACGCGCATCTTTGTTGACGTGCGGAGAGATCAGCACGGTGAAACGTTCCTTGCGGGTCGGCAGAGGGATTGGACCACGCACCTGAGCACCAGTACGTTTCGCGGTTTCCACGATTTCCTGGGTTGATTGATCGATCAGGCGATGGTCAAAAGCCTTCAACCGAATCCGGATTTGTTGGTTTTGCATTTGACCTCAGACTCCAATTTACCATTCCCAACGGACGGACTACGCCCGTTAAAAGGAGGCGCAATTGTACGGATGCCCCCACAGGGTGTCAATATTTAACCAACGAACGAAAAAGGGGCCCCGAAGGGCCCCTTTTCTGATGGCAGGATCAGCGATTACTCGATGATCTTGGCAACCACGCCGGCGCCAACGGTACGGCCGCCTTCGCGGATCGCGAAGCGCAGGCCATCTTCCATGGCGATCGGAGCGATCAGGGTGACAACCATCTTGAT
>NZ_SCND01000008.1:0-41885 GCF_005503585.1 Pseudomonas sp. 2VD | reverse complement strand
TATCCGGACCACCTCAAAGGCGAGTCCATCCCCCTGGGCTCGCGCCTCTTGAAGCTGGCGGTGGATTTCGTCGAGTTGCAGCGTGGGCTGATCCTCGAACGGCGCATGAATCGCGACGAAGCGCTGATCTACATCCGCAAGTACGCCGGCCGGCTGTACGACCCCGAGCTGATCGAACCGTTCATCCAGGTCTGCGCGACGACCCTTGCCGACGTCACCCTGGCCGATCCGCAAGTCCGTGCCCATGGCACCCGCGACCTGGTTCCGGGCATGGTGCTGGCGCGCAACCTCACCGCCAACAACGGCATGCTGCTGCTCAACGCGGGCAAGGTCCTGAACCTGGCGCTGATCGAGAAGCTGATCGCCTTCGAAGCGATCGAAGGCGCACGCTACACGCTGTTCGTGCGCCTCCCGGAGTCGACGACCTAGGCGGCCCCCGTCAGATCTTGAAGCGCTCCACCGACGAGCGCATGGTCGCCGCAACCTCGTTCAGGCGCCTGGCGGTGGCGGCCATCTCGTGCATCGCCTGGGTGTTCTGCTGCGAACGCTGGGCGATGAGCTCCACGCGCTGGGCGATTTCATCGCTGGCGCGCGACTGTTCGCGGATGGTCTGGGAAATTTCGTCGACCACCGACGCGGCATGACGGGTTCCATCGAGGATCTCGTTGATCGACACCCCTGCCTGGCGGGCGAACGACACCCCCTCGTTGACCCGGCTCACGCCGGCCTCCATGCTGTTGATCGCTTGCCCCGTGCTGGCGCGGATGCGCTCGATCATCGCGGTGATCTCCTGGGTCGACTGGGTGGTCCGCGCCGCCAGCCCGCGCACCTCGTCGGCGACCACGGCGAAACCGCGCCCGGCCTCTCCGGCCCGCGCCGCCTCGATGGCGGCGTTCAATGCCAGCAGGTTGGTCTGCTCGGCGATCCCCTTGATCACCTGGATGATCGAATGGATCTCGTCCGACGACTGGCCGAGAGCGGTGATGCTGGTGGAGGACTGGTTGACCACGTCGGCGATGCGGCTCATCCCTTCCACCACGTTGAGGATCACCTGTCCGCCACTGCTGGCCAGCTCCTCGGACTTGGCCGAGATCACCCTGGCGTTGTCGGCGTGGTCGGAAATCTGCGAGATATTGGTGATCATCTCTTCCATGCTCGCAGCCATGCTGGTGGCGCTGTCGGCCTGTTGGCTGGCGCCGTGGACGATCGACTGCGAGGTCTGGCCGATGGACTGGGAGGTGTCGTGGAGCTCTTCGCTTTCCTGGCGGATGATGGTGATCATCTGCCGCAGGTTCTCCTGCATCTCGCCCAACGCCCGCTGCAACTGGCCGGCCTCGTCATTGCTGTCGACGCCGATCGGCTCCTGCAGGTTGCCCTGGGCGATCACCCGGGCCGATGAGACCAGTTTGCGCAGCGGCTGCAGGACGGCGCGCAGCAACTGGCGACAGAGCTGTCCGAGGACCAGGCAGGCGACCAGGATGCCGCCCGCGAGCATCCAGGCGGAATAGCGCATACTGTCTTCGCGCGCCCGGTTGGTCTGCTCGACGTGTTTCTCGATCAGGCTGCTGAGCGCTTCGTTGCGCCCTTCCAGATCCTTGAAGGCCTGGACGAACTGCGGCAGCTCGGCCCGCGCCGCCACGGGATCGAGCAACGCCTTGCCGACGATGCTCTCGGCGGCGCCGATGTAGGCTTCCAGGTCGGGCCGCAACTCGACCAGCGCCTGATGGATGGCGTCGTTGAGAGGCAGCCCCTGGTTCTGCTCGACCACCTTGCGAAACCACTGACTGTGCTCCTGCAGGTCCTCGCGGACCTGCTCGGCCGCCGCGCCGTCGCCGGGCTGGACCACGAACGCCGCCAGGACGTCGGCGCGCAAGGCGTCGTGCATCATGTCGCCTTCCATGTGGTTGCGCAGCGCATTGACGCTCAGCTCGTTCTCCGTCAGCGCCTTGCCCAACCGCAATTGCCCCCAGAAGCCGACCCCGCCGAGCAGCACCACAGCCACGATGCCGATGGCGCCCGAAGCGAGGATCCTCTGCCGAATGTTCATCCCTGGGCTCCTTTCCATGCGAGATATCGCTAAGGATAGCCAACCCCCGGCAAGGCGGAATTACCCGAACGAAGAGCTATCCGGGCACGGAGCGGGAGGCATCGGCGATGCTCAGGAGGCCGCCGGCCGCTCGCTCTGTTCGGCCGTCAACTGGAACTCTTCGCCCGCATAGTAGGCCCGCACCTTGGGGTCCATGACCGCCCGCCACAGCGGCGGGATCAGCGCCAGCACCACCATCCCGGCGTAACCGCTGGGCATCTGCGGGCTATCGTCATAATGGCGGAGGGCCTGGTAGGGGCGTTTGGCGAAGGCATGATGGTCGGAATGCCGTTGCAGATGGAACAGGACCAGGTTGGTGAAGACGAAGTTGCTGTTCCAGGAGTGGGTATGGTTGGTCCGCTCGTAGCGCCCGTCCTCGCCCTTCCGCCGATGCAGGCCGTAGTGCTCGACGTAGTTGATGATTTCCAGCAGGGTCACCGCGACGAACGCCTGGCCAAGGAAGAAAACCATCCCCAGCCAGCCGAACGCCCAACCGAAACCGACCAGCAACGCCAGGCTCAGCAGGTACCACCAGATCAGTTCGTTCTGCCAGCCGAACACCGGCAGGCCCTTCTTGCGCAGCCGCACCGCTTCGAGGCGCCAGGCGTTGAGGAAGTTGTACTTGTAGGCATGCGGCAGGAACTGGTAGACCGACTGGCCGAAACGCGCCGACGAAGCGTCCTCCGGGGTGGACACATGCACATGGTGGCCGCGCACATGCTCGACCTTGAACCCCGCGTAGCACACGGCGGCCAGCAGGATGCCACCGGCAGCCTGCTCCAACGCCGAGTCCTTGTGGATCAGCTCATGGGCGACGACGATCCCCACCGCTCCCATCACCGTGCCCATCGAGAGGATCCAGCCCAACCGGCCGAGCCAGCCCCATTCCTGGAAAGCGACGAACACGCCAGCGGCCCAGACCAGCGTGCCGATGAGCACCGGCACCGTGGCCAGGGTCAGCAATACGTAATAGCCCTGGCCGAGCAACTGCGGCGTCTGGGTTTCCTCGTCTGGGTTGGCCGGGTCACGACCGAACAGCATGTCCAGCAGCGGCCCGATGCCGAATACCGCAATCACCAGGGAAAATGCCCAGAAGGCCGGATGTGCGCTGTCCTGGGCCATCCAGTAGTTGAACGGCATGGACAACGCCAGCAGCAGCCAGAGCCAATAGGCGTACTTCTTGATGGCCAGCATGGTGGTGGGAGAGAAATTTTCAAACATCGTGCGCTCCAGTTTTTGTCCGACAATCCTACAATCGAACCATCACCGAGCCGGGCCGCCGGGTCACCATCACTAAAGGTTGGCCGCCTCCCTGGCCTCCACCCTGCTTGACCTGAATCAACGGTCAGGTCCTCGCGGGTTTATGCCCATCGACTTTCTCGATATTCCGATTTCATCCGTACGCGCCATCCCTCGCTGTCGGCCTCGCTGGACTGCTGATACCCGGCTTTCCTGGGGAAACAGGACATCCATCACATCAGTCGATAGGAATCACCGGTTATTTCCCATTGATCTCATCGAGGCCGTCGCTAATATCGAATCCAACTTCCAAACAAGGAGCCTCACGATGTCTGACGCATTCCTCTCCTCCATCAAGAACCGCCGCACCATCTACGCCCTGGACAAGCAACTGCCTATCTCCCAGGAGAAAGTCGTCGAACTGGTCAAGGAGGCCGTCTCGCACAGCCCTTCCGCATTCAACTCGCAGACCTCGCGGGTGGTCGTGCTGTTCGGCGCCGAGCACGAGCAGTTCTGGAACATCGCCAAGGACGAGTTGAAGAAGATCGTTCCCGCCGACGCCTTCGCCGCCACCGAAACCAAGCTCAACTCCTTCGCTGCCGGTGCCGGCACCGTACTGTTCTTCGAAGACCAGACGGTAGTGCGCCAGCTTCAGGAGCAGTTCGCCCTCTACGCCGATAACTTCCCGGTGTGGTCGGAGCAGGCCAGCGGCATGGCCCAGTTCGCGGTCTGGACCGTCCTCGCCGAGCACAAGGTCGGCGCCAGCCTGCAGCACTACAACCCGCTGGTAGATGCCCAGACCCACAAGACCTGGAACCTGCCGGAAAGCTGGAAGCTGCGCGCACAGATGCCTTTCGGCGCCATCGCCGCCCCGGCGGGCGAGAAAGCCTTCATCGCCGAAAGCGAACGCTTCAAGGTCTTCGGCAACTGATCAGCCGAGATCGCTGTAGAAAAGCCTCGCCCCCGTCGCGGGGCTTTTTCTTTTCCTCGCCGCCTCAGCCGCGCCGCACTGCCGGCCCCGGCAGGCGCACGCTCCAACCCTGCTGCATGCCCGCCGCGGCAAGCAGGATGGCGGCCACGCCAAGCCACTGCGCCAGGCTCAGGCGATGTTCGAAGACCAGCCAGTCCACCAGGATCGCCGCGACCGGATAGATGAAGGACAACGCACCGGTCAGCGCCGTCGGCAATTTCTGAATGGCGCCGTAGAGCAGCACGTACATCAGCCCGGTATGGACGATTCCCAGGGTCGCCAGGCTGGCCCAGGGAGCAACGCCCCGGGGCAGTTCGGCAAGGTTCGCCAGCGGTGCGAGCATCAGCACGCCGGTGCCCACCTGGATCAACGCGATAAGATGCGGCGGCGTGCCTTGCAGGCGCTTCACGATCAGCGCGGCAAAGGCATACAGCAGCGCGGCAGCGAGCGCCAGGAGGATACCGAACAGGTAGTCCCCGCGCGGGGCGTCGCTGTCGCCGTGGGCGCTGACGATCGCCAGCATGCCGGCGAACGAAAGCCCCAGCCAGCCCAGCTTGCGCGCCGTGACCTTCTCGCCGAGAAACGCCGCGCCTAGCCCCACCAGCATGAACGGCTGGACGTTGTAGACCGCGGTACCGATGGCGATCGAAGCCCGTGAGTAGGATGCGAACAGCAACACCCAGTTGCCGACGATGAACACCCCGCTGAGGAGCGCCAGCAGGAACGCCTCGCGCCCCAGGCTGCCGCGGCGCAGGAAGCCCAGCGCGGCACAGGCGACCAGCAGGGCGGCGAAACCGAATACGCAGCGCCAGAACACCACGTCCAGCACGGGCTGCCCGGAGAGCAGCACCAGCCAGCCAATGGTGCCGCAGATCAGCATGGCCGAAGTCATTTCCAGCGTACCGCGACGGATCGGATCGTTCATGAGCGCTCTCCCGCAAGACAGGCCTATGATTATCCAAAGCCGTCTTCCAGCCCTCCATCGCATTACTCAGGCAAAAACCCGTGACGACCTTTTTTATCAGGGCTATTTTGAAAAAAAACTTTCGAGGCCGACATGACCGACGACATCGACCAACGCCTGATCAACGCCCTCATGGCTGACTCGCGACTGTCCCTCAAGGCCCTCGCCCAGGTCAGCGGACTATCGGCCCCGAGCGTCGCCGAACGCCTGCGCAAACTGGAAGAACGCGGCGTGATCCGCGGCTACACCCTGGATGTCGACCCCCGCTGTTTCGGCTACCAGTTCCAGGCGATCGTGCGCATCCGCCCCCTGCCCGGCAAGCTGCACGAGGTCGAGCGACAGATCCAGGACATCGCCGAGTTCACCGAGTGCGACAAGGTCACCGGTGACGACTGCTTCATCGCCCGCCTCCAGGTCCGTTCGATGGAACAGCTCGACACGCTGCTGGACAGGATCAACGGCTACGCGGAAACCAACACCGCCATCGTCAAGAAGTCCCCGGTTAAACGCCGGCTCCCCCCGATGACCTGAGCGAGGCACTCCGCATGCCCACACCCGGCACGGGTTCCGTCCCGGACCTGCAACTCGTCCCGTTCCAGCTGGAACACTTCCCCACCCTGCAACGCTGGTTCGCCACGGAAAAGGAGCTGGTGCAATGGGCCGGCCCCGCCCTGCGGCATCCGCTGAGCCTCGAGCAGATGCATGAAGACCTCGCGGAAAGCCGCCGACAACCGCCGCTGCGCCTGCTCTGGAGCGCTTGCCTGGATGGCCAGGTCATCGGCCATTGCCAGTTGCTGTTCGACCGCCGCAACGGCGTCGTCCGCCTGGCTCGCATAGCCCTGGCGCCAAACGCGCGCGGCCAGGGCCTGGGGCTACCGATGCTGGAGGCGCTGCTCGCCGAGGCTTTCGCCGACGCCGACATCGAGCGCGTTGAATTGAACGTGTACGACTGGAACGCTGCCGCCCGTCATCTCTATCGACGCGCGGGGTTCCGCGAAGAAGGCTTGCGCCGCTCCGCCACCCGGGTCGGCCGGGAACGCTGGAATGTCGTTCTCATGGGGCTTTTGCGGCAAGAGTGGGCGGCGGGAGGCGCCGGCAACGACTGAGGCGCAGGCGGATGCTGCGCCTCATCCGGTACTACAGGTTGGAACGGAGCCGCCACAGTTCGGGGAAGAGGATGGTATCGAGCATGCTGCGCAGATACCCCACGCCCTCGGTTCCGCCCGTGCCGGGTTTGAAACCGATGATGCGCTCCACCGTGGTCACGTGACGGAAGCGCCACTGGCGGAACGAATCCTCCAGGTCGATCAGTTTTTCCGCCAACTGATACAGGTCCCAGTAGCGCTCCGGCGTCTGGTAGACCTGTCGCCACGCCGCCTCCACCGAGGCCTCGTAACAGGTGCCGGCCGCCGCGTCCCGGACGAGCCGCTCCTGGCTTACCGGCAACCCCTGGGCGGCCATCAGGCGGATCGCTTCGTCGTATAGCGACGGCGTATGCAGGGCCTGCTCCAGGGCCGCCAGCAGCTCGGCGCGGTGAGCATGGGGCTTGAGCAGGGTGGCGTTCTTGTTGCCGAGGATGAATTCGATCTCGCGGTACTGGTAGGACTGGAAACCGGAAGACTGGCCCAGGTACGGGCGGATGGTGTTGTACTCGGTCGGCGTCATGGTGGCCAGCACCGCCCAGGCGTGTACCAGCTGGTCGAAGATCCGCGAGACCCTGGCGAGCATTTTCAGCGCCGGACCGAGCTTGCCTGACTTGACGTGCTCCCGGGCGGCCCGCAGTTCGTGGAGCATCAGCTTCATCCATAGCTCCGAGGTCTGGTGCTGGATGATGAACAGCATTTCGTTGTGGTCGGGCGAAAGCGGGAACTGGGCGTCCAGGACCTTGTCCAGCTTCAGGTAATCGCCGTAGCTCATCGCATGGGTGAAGTCCAGGGCGGCGTTATGCCACTCAGCCTCTCCGTCCGTTTCTCCCTGGGCCTGGGAGTGAGGGCAAGGACACATGTGAATCTCCTGAATTCGGCGGCAGGCGTCGGAAGTCGATGAGCGACCTGCCAGCAACGTTGTCGGGGGTGGCTTCGACACGGTCGAAGCGCGCTCATTTTACGATGCGCCCATTCGAATATTCGTGCAAAGCATCCTTTCCTCCCCGTCCCCGATGAAATCTAATTCGACGGATCGATGGAAAAATCGAATTTCGGATCACTCGCGGGTCGTGGCGGAGAAAAGCCCGGATAGCGGATCCGTGACCGTTAGGCCTCGTCCCGAGAGCCTGGATTTCGATCCGCCACTCCATCCAGCGAAGCGACACGAGGCCCGCCGTCGAACTCAGCCGGCGCGCCCGAACACCCTGTCCAGGTGCACCTGGTAGGCAGCGACGGCAGCCGGGACGTCCGGGCGCTTCATCACATCCACCGCGAGGAACGTCGGCAGGCCGGACATGCCGAGGAACTGGTTGGCCTTGTGGAAGGGGAAATACACCGCATCCACGCCTTTCCCTTCGAAGAAGTCGCTCGGATCGTCGAACGCCTGCCGTGGTGCATTCCAGGTCGCCGAGATCATGTAGCGCTTGCCCTGCACCAGACCGCCGCTGCCATATTTCTGCGTGCTGTCGGAGCGGGTACGGCCGTCGTTGGCATAGAGGCTGCCATGACCGGCCGTGAAGACTTCGTCGATGTAGCGCTTCACCGTCCACGGGGCGCCCATCCACCAGCCGGGCATCTGGTAGATCACCACGTCGGCCCAGAGGAACTTGTCCACCTCCGCCGGGATGTCATAACCGCCGTCGATGAAGGTCTGGCGCAGGTCGAAGCCACGGCGGTCCAGATGGGCCAGGGCGGTTTCGTGCAGGGTCTGGTTGAGGCGACCGTCGGAATGGGCGAAACGCTTTCCGCCGTTGAGCAGGAGAATGTTTTTCATGGTGTTCCGTACATGCTGGAACCGCAGCGGAGATGCCTGCCGATCCCGGGTTGAAGAGAGCGGCAGGTTAGATAGGCGCAGGGAACGGAAAAAGTCGTACGGCGGTAAAACAGATTTGATCCGCACTCACGAATCGCCAGAAGAGCTGGGATGCGCGTCTTCATTGCGCTCCCACGCAGCCAGCCCTCGATGACCGGCACGAACTCTACCCGCAGCGAGCCATCACCAACGCAGTACGCACTGGCTCGCCAGCATTCGAACGCATGTGAGTACCCAGGATTGCAGCAACAGGCTGTGACGCGCTCGACTCAAACGCTCCTTCCTACGCGCGGGACGAACGCTCCTTGGGAATCCGCAAGGAGTAGATTAGGATTCTTCCCGCACTCGCCTTAAGTCATTGGCCCGTATAGATAAGGATATCTCATGAAAACCATCGCTCGGCGTCTGAGCCCCTTCGCGATCCTGCTCCCGGCAAGCCTGTTGTCAGCCTGCGCCTCCCTAGGCAACGCCGGACTCGGCGGCTCCCAGCAGAACCCCACCAACCAGCTCCTGAACATGATCGATGAGGCTACCCGCGAAGGCATGTCCGTGGTACTGGTACCGGCGCTCATGCCCAACAAGAGCGTGACGGACCTCTCCAGCTACTCGCATCGGGTCATATTCAAGAACAAGGACGTGCCCGGGATCGCCTACATGCAGGCCTTTGCCAACAACGACCTGGAGAAGATCAAGGAAGCCGTCTATCTGTGGGACTTCCTCGAGGTCAACATCGTCCCGCCGGGAACCTACCTGCTGTCCGGAGGGATCGACTACAAGATCGACAGCACCCTTGCCCAGATCAAGGCGCCAAAGGGGCAGCCGGCTGCCAGCCCACTTGGTTCGGTGAACCTGTCCGCCGTGCTGTATCGCCGGTTCGTGAAGGAGAACTACTGGCGCGACGCCTCCTATGCAGACAAAACCTACACACAGAATGTCTGCAGCGCCGTGCACATGGCCTCCGGCCAATGCGTGGGCTGGACCGAGCAGCAATACAGCCAGCGGGAAATGGTCTCGGATGCCGGTTGGGCCGAAGGCACGAAGATCGAGGATGTCCCCTCCATCAAGCTGCAAGCGCAGATACCCGACGCCTATGCCCCGCTGTCCTTCACCATTCAGCCTGGGCAGATCCTGCTCAGCGATCGGTTCCACTTGAAGACCCCGGCCGTGAGCTATGACAGGAAGACCTGCAAGGCCGTGGACACGCAAAACATCAAGTGCGCCTTGCAGGATCTCCAGGTCTTCATGAGGCCAGCGCCCATGGAGCTGACGAAAAGGTTCATCGATCGCGAGCAGCCAAGGCTTGATGAAACGGGCCGCCAGGTGCTCGCGCGGATCCAGCCGATGAAAACCGAGATACTCGGCGAAGCAGGCATGGAAGACCTGACCTGGGGCCTGCCGGTTTCCTTGAAACGCAAGGCAAGATGAAACGGGCCCTCCGCCAAGCGCCTTCCGCTCGCGGTCGCCACAACGGTTGATCGATAAAGGCCCGGAAGGCAGGCGGCGGGACAGACCGGCTCGGCTGGTCATGTTCGATGACGACCAGCCGATGGCCGACCCAGACCGGATCTTGCGTCCAGATAAAAGCCGCGCACGGGGCCGAATTGCAGGCAACGGCCGAAAACGTGACAGGTGCTGGGGTACTCCTCGGACACTCCGGGAAAGTAGTAATTACGGAGCGGCTTATCGGGAGAGGGAGGCGGTTGCGAGGCCGTAAAAGTATGAAAGCGTTATGGGGACACCCCAAGGAACTTGCTTCAGCAATACCGGACAGGAAAGAAAAAAGCCCCGTAACTCACTGAGCTACGGGGCTTTCCTGTTGGAGGCTGAGGTCGGAATCGAACCGGCGTTCACGGATTTGCAATCCGGTGCATAACCACTCTGCTACTCAGCCTTTGAGCGAAGCGACATGCGTTTGGCATATCGCTGAAATCTCTTTCCTGGTGCGATTTTGAACTTATAACCCTTTGATTTCAAAAGATTTTTAGCTCACCCATCGCTGGAATGGACGCAATTATGGACGGATTCGCCGGGCTTGGCAAGCGCTCTACGAAAAAAACTTTGCAGATCAGGCTATTGCGTAGCACAAGCCGGGAGAAACGGGCCCAGACGTCCGCGAAATGGGCCCCGCGGCGACCGGCAACCGAGGAGCGCGCCAGGATCCGACGCGCCCTGCCCCGGCGATCAGTTCGCCTCGGGACTCGCTTCGGTTGCGGGCGCTTCAGGCGTCGGCGCCTCCGTGGCGGCCGGCGCTTCGCTACCTGCCTGGGCACGCTTCTCGCGCTTCTCGCGCATCTGCTCGCGCTGCCGGCGAGACGCCTGCCGCCGCGCATACACCGCCTGCTCGGCGGTTACCTTGCCGGCAACCTGGCCTTGCAGATCCAGCCGCGGCGCATCTTCCACCATGCAACTCCAGTAGCGGCTGCCCTGGCACCAGGTGGCGATGGCCTGTTTCAGTTGTTCGGCGGTGATTCCCAGTAGCTCGAGGTGCTGCTGCGCATCCTGGAGGATGCCCTGCTTGAGCGGAACCTTGGCCGCGGGGCTTTTCGGAAACGCCAGCGGGAAATGCCGTTGCAGCCTCCAGATAGCCTCGACTCCCGGCTCGACGGCTTCACGTTTCTTCGCGCGTCCCGCGGAGCTTTTGGTTTGAGCCGGTTTCGCCTGCGCCGCCTGCGCGCGCAGACGGTCTCTCAGCTCGGCAAGTTGTTCAAAACCCATCGTTCGCTTCACTAGTGCTGGTTCATTTCTGCGAGAGATTACCCGATACATCCGCTCGCGGCACGCAAAACGGCAACCAGTCGGGCACTTTCATTGCGAATCGACGCTCGTAGGCATGAGCGGCTCTCCCCCGTTCAGCGCCCGAGCGAGCTCATCGAGCGTAGTCGGCTTGAACAGGACCCGGTCCATGCCGGCAGCCAGGCAACGCTCCAGCGCATCCTTCTCGGCGCTGGCGGTAAGCGCTATCACCAAGCAGCGACGCCGACCGCCAAGGGCTTCTTGCGAGCGGATCCGTCGCGCCAGCTCGTAGCCATCCATCCGCGGCATCATGCCGTCGGTAATCACGACGTCGAAGTCTTCGCCCTGCCAACGTTCGAATGCTTCCTCGCCATCTTCCGTGGAGGTCACCCGGTGCCCAAGGCTTTCCAACTGCATGGTCAGGGTCAGCCGATTGAACGGATGGTCTTCCGCAAGCAATATCGAGAGCGCCCTTGCCTCTTTCCGCTCCTCGACCTCGGCAACTCCGGAACGCGCTTCGCTGGACTCGCTGGGCGGAGGTTCGGTCAGCGGAAGATCGAACTCGACCGAGAAGCAGGAGCCGTTGCCCAGCTCGCTGCGCAGGCTGATCTGGCCGCCCATCAGGTGTACCAGGCGTCGGCTGATGTACAACCCCAGGCCGCTGCCGGACGCCTGGCCAAGCGCAGGCGAGCCGACCTGCGAGAATGGCCGGAACAGCCTGGCCTGGTCCTCCTCCGAAATACCGAGGCCGGTGTCGCTTACCTCGAGCAGCAAATGAAGCCTCTCCGCCTCGCGCCGCCCCACCGCCCGCACCGTTACCCCACCGCGCTCGGTGAACTTGATGGCGTTGCCCAGCAAGTTGAACAACACCTGCTTGAAATGCAGGGGATCCACCAGCACCCACTGCTCGAGATCCCCGTCGAGTTCCAGTGCCAGGGAAAGATTCTTCTGCCGCGTCAGCCCGCCAACCAGCGGCAGGATCCCTCTGATCAACTCGCCAGGAAGCACTGGTTCGGGAGCGGAATCGAACCGACCGGATTCGATCCGCGACAAATCGAGAATATTGCCCAGCAGAAGCAGCAACCCCTGGGCAGCTTCCTGGGCGATGCTCAGCGAATCGAGATCCAACACGCCCTTCTCGCCCTTTTTCAGCACCAGCTCCTGCAAGCCGATGACCGCGTTCAATGGCGTGCGGATCTCGTGACTCATCGTCGAAAGAAACACGCTCTTGGCACGGTTGGCAGCGTCGGCTTGCTCTTCTGCCTGGCGGGTCTTGCGCACCTGGCGCATCAGGTAGAAACCCCAGATGAGAGAGATGGAAATCAGTACGCCGAACAATCCGCCGATCTGCAGAATCTTGCTCCGGTGATCGCGCCAGAAGTCCGTCCCTCCCTTGGCGAAGCGAGGCTCCCAGCGGTGGAGGATTTCCGCCACTTCTTCCGGAGCGATCGCCAGCTGCGCCTTCTCCAGGATGCCCTGCAGCTCGGGCTGGTTCCTCGCCACACCGATGCTGATCGGAATGGAGAGATCATCGAGGATACCGACGACCTGGATCCGGTTGTCGAAATGCTGGGCGGACAGATAGCGACCGGTATAATCGCTGCTGATGGAAGCCTCGCTCTGTCCGGCATCGACGCTTTGCATCGCGGCGAGAAAGGTCGGATAGACCTGGAGCTTGATCTCAGGGTGATCGCGCCGAATGGTGTCGTTGAGGAAATAGCCAACCGTCGTGGCCAATCGCTTGCCGTCGAGATCCGCGAGGCCATGGACACGCTCCAGCCGTTCGCCCCGGCCGCCCCGGCTGGCGCTCATCAGCACCGTGGTGCTACGCAGGTAGGGAGTCAGGACCTCGAGGCCGGAATCGAGACGCTCCGTCGAGGGCATGGTCGGCGTAACCAACGCCTCGCCCGCATCCAGTCGACGTTTCGCCTCGACGAAGTTTCGGGCTCCGCTGAAGGAAAACTGCAGGCCGCTGCGCTTGCCGATCAGGTCCAGATAGTCACGCCCGATACCGCTCAGCCGCCCCTCGCTATCCAGTTGCCCGAGCGCGCCAAGGGAATGGTTGATTACCACCGGCACGACCGGATGCGTGGAGAGCCAACGCTGTTCCGCCGGCGCAAGCGTCACCCTGGGATCGTCGAAACGCAGGCGCCGCCCGGCGCTCCAACTGCGCAACAGTTCGTCGCCGTAGCGCCCATTGATACGCGGCAGGGCTCGATCGAGGACCGCGAGCAGAGGCTCATCCCCCGGCCGGAGCAGGAAACGGAAACCCTGGCTGTCGATGGGCGCGAAGTTCTCGATACGCAAGTTCAGCAGGTAATGGGTCTGGATGAGATAGTGCGCAGAGACGGCGTCACCCAGCACGCCATCGACGTCCCCCATGCTCAGCGCTTCCAGGGCAAGCTGCGGCGAGTCGAACCAGATGACCTTGCTGTGCGGATAGGCGGCCTTGATACGTTCGGCGGGAAGATAACCCTTGACCGTGGCCAGCCAGGACTCCGCCTGCGAATCGAACGGGGCGCCGCTGGAAGACACCAGTACCGGCCGGTCGGAAAGATACGCAGCGGATGCCAGCAATCCGTGTTGCCGGGCCTCGACCTCGCTACCGACACCGAGCAGATCGATCTCTCCCCGCGACAACGCAGCGATTGCCGCCTGCCGCGACGGAAAGTCCCTGACGCGCAACGGCCGCTCGAACACCAGGGCCAGGTAATCGGCCGTGAAGCCCTTGTAGGAACCTGCATAGAAGATGGATAGCGGCGGATAGTCGGGAGAAACCACGCCTATCGTCAGCGGCTCCCGGGCATCCAGCCACTGCCTGGCTCGTTTGTCGAGCCAGGGGCGCGTCGTTGTCGTCATACGACCATCGAGCAGGATGGATTCGGCCGCGACGGGCAGCGGCTGCAGGATGATCGGCAACAGGCAAAAGACCGCGGACAGCAACGACCTTGTCAGCATGTCGAGTCTTCGATGGCAAAGTTCTCCGGCCGGATAGAGGGCATGGCATCCGCGCCCCAGAGCCTGCGGACACATCGGCACCGATGTCGCCATGTTAGCAGGTGAACGGGTATTTTTCCCAGACAGCCGTGGCGGAAAGGAGCGGCTGCCGGTGTTTTTACGCTGATACGAAAAAAGGGCCTCTCGATCCTTTTCGAGGTTCTGCAGAACTTGGTGAAATCTGCATATCGATATCCTGGAGCGGGAAACGAGCCTCCATGATACTGACTCCAAAGGAGAGCCTTGCACTCACCTCGGATCGATGGACTGAATTAAGGACTAGTCTTCGAGACAGGACAGGCAGGCACAGTCGAGGAACGCCAGGCAGCCATTGCGTGGCCCTTCCCATGAGTTCCTTTCCCAGCCTTCCGCGCCACGGCTTTTCCCGAAGCCGCTCCACGAACGCTTCATCCTGCGGCCGCAGCTCCTGCCCCATAGCATCGCAGGAAGACCGCCTTGCGATGAATCCGCCGACAGGATGCGAGGCACTACGCCTGGCAAGCATTCCCGCCAGAGACCTGCGCAACCTCAAGTGTTATGGCTGGTTGAGAGGATCAGATTCCAGCGTTACTTCCAATCAGAAAGTTAAGAAATTTCATACAAGCCCCCCGGACCGGTCCTGTCTCAGTTGAAAGACCAGGGATGGAATAATCAGCGTGAGCAAATCATCCTACGAGTTCAAGGGTTCCCGTGAAAAAGCCAGCCCCCGCACACGTCAAGCTACTCTTCTGCATTGGTATATCGACCGCTGGATGCCTTTGGTCGCTCTCCTCGGTGGCCTATTGCGGCAAGCCTGAACTACCTACCAAGACCCCCCTGCCGATACAGAGCCTCCAATCCGTTTTCACCTTGAAGCACGCACCGATCGGTAAATCGATGGGAACAATGACCGTGCAAGTCGGCTCAGGAGAAACTCTAGGTGGCTGGGCGTGGTGCGGAAGTGACGGAAAGCCCGGACAATTCGGTTTTACAGCTCCCAAAACGACCCTCATTCCAATAGATGGAAATGGCCTCTATGAGTCTGGAGTGCCAGGGGTCGGTATCAGAATTGGACACCGAGCACGCTATAACTGGACCGAACCGACAGCAGCTCCCGCCACCTACCCCACGGGCAACATCGGCACCATGCGCTATATGCCCACTGTTCTCGTAGTTGATTTCATCCGAACCGCAATGGGAGTAGGAAAGGGAGACATCACCCCTTTTAACTACTCAACCAATTTTTTCATCGATACCAACTACACAAATCCATCCAGGGCTGAATTCACCATAGAGGGATATAACCTTCGCGCAACGCTTGAACATAACGCTTTCTTCACCACGTGCAGCACACAAAAGTCGACCATTGATGTCAACATGGGGCGCCCAACGGCGTATGACATCAAAAGAGGGGCTGTGCCAGATCATGGCTTTTCACTGGATGTTGTGTGCGAAGGGCTCAATCCGAGTGTCAAACCTCCTGTGAAGGTCTACTTTGAAGGCAACTCGATCCAGGATGGCCTGTTGAACCTCACAGGCAGAGGAGAAGCCGGTGTAGCCCAAGGAGTCGGCATTTCGTTGACGTCCAGTAAGGGAGCGGCATTGCCATTCACCCAAGCCAGGGCCCTGCCCCTGGACTGGCTGGCCAGCGGTGCAGGGACGGAGATGTACCGCTTTGTGGGATCGGCTCGCTATGTCGCCACTGGCGGAAAAATCACCGCGGGTAAAGCTGACTCCATTTTGACCTACATCCTGGAGTACAACTAACCCAGCAGAACCGGTCGGTCGAACCGAACCCGGCCCACACTGCGGTACAACCAACGCATCGATGAGGCGACGCCGATGCCCACCAGCTTCCGGAATGAGCGCCTCCCCGTCGGCTCCGCCTAAGTTGAATACCTAGAGATAAGGGGGCTCGCTCTGCGCGTAACTCATCGACCGCATGAACGGGTCAAATCGCGGGAACCGACCCAATGCCGGGTCGTCGATGCGACAGGGCATTCCGATGACTCGGTAGATGTATCTTCGAGAAGGCGCCCCTTCCACACACCGGGCTTCCCGGCACTCCTGTGTCCGTTGCTCGCAAGAGCCGAGCGCATGCGATCAATTCGCGGACACGACGCATCGGCTGCGAGCCTCTTTGAGAGCGACTTCAGGATAGCTGCCCGACCAAGCACCTTTTGCTTGTCCTTCCAGCGATAGTGGGAAATGCCGGCTCTTGCCATCCTCGGGCGAAACAGCCTGGGAAAGGCCATCGATGACCAAGACTATATGGACCTTGCCGGTGCCCTTCGAATGCCGAATGGCAACGCACCATGCTCAATGCTCTATTGCGCGGATCAAGGGATAGACGATCTGTAGCCGCCGCCCAGCACTGATGCACTAAAGAATGGACTAGAAGATGCTGGCCGATGCCGGGCCGATAGAACCCGCCGAAACGAAAAAAGGGCCCTAAGGCCCTTTTTTCAATGATCTACAGGCAAGCCTGTGGATCTATATCTGGAGCGGGAAACGAGACTCGAACTCGCGACCCCGACCTTGGCAAGGTCGTGCTCTACCAACTGAGCTATTCCCGCATCGTCTTGGTGACGGGCGCCATTCTATAGCATCGCGGCGCCGTGTCAACTCCTTGATTCAAAAAAGTTTATTTCTCTTTCGGGGTGGTCGACAGATGCGGCCACGCGGCCAGCAGGTAGTGCACCATGGACCACAGGGTCAGCGCCGCAGAGATGATCAGCAGCACGTAGCCGAGAATCACCCAGAAGGTCATCAGCGGCGGATTCGCCAGGAGAATGACCAGCGCCAGCATCTGCGCCGCGGTCTTCCACTTGCCCAGGTTGGACACCGCGACCTGCGCCCTCGCCCCCAGTTCGGCCATCCACTCACGCAAGGCGGAAACCACGATCTCGCGGCCGATGATGATCACCGCCGGCAGGGTCAGCCACAGGTTGGCGTGCTCTTCCACCAGCAGGACCAGCGCAACCGCCACCATCAGCTTGTCCGCGACCGGGTCGAGGAAGGCGCCGAACGGCGTGCTCTGGCCGAGGCGCCGGGCGAGGTAGCCGTCCAGCCAGTCGGTGGCGGCGGCCAGGGCGAACACGGCACTGGCGGTCAGGTAGCTCCAGGACGTCGGCAGATAGAACAGCAGAATGAAGATCGGAATGAGCAGGACGCGCAGTAACGTGAGCAGATTGGGGATATTCATCGGACCATCTAGGCTGCGAGGTGAGCCGGCATTCTACTCGCTGTGCAGGACGGCATAAATCTGCTCGGCAAGCTTTTTACTGATACCGGGGGCTTTGGCCAGTTCATCGATACTCGCCCGCGACAATTCCTGCAACCCGCCGAAATGCTTGAGCAGATCGCGCCGACGTTTCGGGCCGACGCCAGGGACGTCCTCCAGCGTCGACGTCCGCCGTGCCTTGCCGCGCCGCGCACGGTGGCCGGTGATGGCGAAACGGTGCGCTTCGTCACGTATCTGCTGGATCAGGTGCAGCGCCGGCGAATCGGCCGGCAGGGTGAACTCGTGGGAGGCATCGTTCAGGTAGAGGGTTTCCAGCCCCGGCTTGCGGGTCACGCCCTTGGCCACGCCGAGCAGGATCAGACCGGCGACCGCCAGTTCCTGGAGCACCTCCTGGGCCATGGCCAATTGCCCCTTGCCGCCATCCACCAGGAGAATGTCGGGCATCTTCCCCTCGCCGTCCTTCAGGCGACTGAAGCGGCGGGTCAGCGCCTGGTGCATCGCCGCGTAGTCGTCGCCGGCCGTGACGCCTTCGATGTTGTAGCGGCGATAGTCCGACTTCAGCGGCCCTTCCGGGCCGAACACCACGCAGGAAGCCACGGTGGCCTCGCCGCTGGAGTGACTGATATCGAAGCACTCCAGGCGTTGCGGCGGCTCCGCCAGGTCGAGCGCCTCGGCAAGGGCTTCGAAGCGTGCCGCCACATGCTGGCGGTTGGCCAGGCGTGCGCCCAGGGCCTGTTCGGCGTTGGTCACCGCCAGTTGCTGCCAGCGGGCGCGGGTACCACGCACCCGGTAGCTGATCTCCAGTTCGCGGCCTCGCGCTTCGGCGATCGCCGAAACCAGCACCGGGAAATCCTCGTGCGTCACGTTGACGATCAACTCCGCCGGCAGGTCGCGCTCCTGGTGGCTGAGATAGTACTGGCCAAGGAACGCCAGCAGCACTTCGCCCACCTCCTCCTCGATCGCGACCTGCGGGAAGAAGTTCTTGCTGCCCAGCACCCGTCCGCCGCGTACGCTGATCAGGTGTACGCAAGCGCCGCCAGGGGTGACGATGGCGGCGACGATGTCGACGTCGCCGTTGCCACCTTCCATGCTCTGCTGGTCCTGGACCCGCCGCAGGATCGCCACCTGGTCGCGCAACTCCGCCGCCTTCTCGAAGTCCAGGCGCATCGCCGCCTGCTCCATGCCGACGTTCAGCTCGTCGGCCAGCGCGTTGCTCCTTCCTTCGAGGAACATCACCGAGTGGCGCACGTCCTCGGCGTACTCCTCAGGACTGACCAGCCCCACGCAGGGCCCCTTGCAGCGCTTGATCTGGTATTGCAGGCAGGGCCGCGTACGGTTGCGGAAATAGCTGTCCTCGCACTGGCGGACGAGAAACGCCTTCTGCAGCAGGTTGAGGCTCTCGCGGATCGCTCCCGCGCTCGGATAGGGACCGAAGTAACGCCCCTTGCGCTTCTTCGCGCCACGGTGCAGGGACAGCCGCGGATACTCGTCCTCGCTGGAGAGGAACACGAAGGGATAGGACTTGTCGTCCCGCAGCAGGATGTTGTAGGGCGGCCGCCACTCCTTGATCAGCGTCTGCTCCAGCAGCAACGCCTCGGTTTCATTGGCGGTGATGGTGGTTTCCACCTGGGCGATGCGCGCCACCAGCGCAGCGGTCTTCGGCGCCAGGCCGGACTTGCGGAAATAGCTGGCCAGGCGCTTCTTCAGGCTCTTCGCCTTGCCCACGTAGAGAAGCTTGGCGTCCGCATCGAACATGCGGTAGACGCCCGGACGATTGCTACAGGTAGCGAGGAAGGCGCTCGCGTCGAAAACGGCGCTCATCTAGCTGGCGGCATCGACCATGCCGTGGCGGACGGCGAGCAGCGCCAGTTCCACGTCGCTGGTGATCGAGAGCTTCTCGAAGATGCGGTAGCGATAGGTATTCACGGTCTTCGGCGACAGGCACAGCTTGTCGGAGATGCTCTGCACCTTGTGGCAGTTGGCGATCATCAGGGCGATCTGGATCTCGCGCTCGGACAGCGAATCGAAGGGGGAATCGTGCTGCTGCGGCTGGAAGGACTTCAGCGCCAGTTGCTGGGCGATCTGCGGGCTGATATAGCGCTGGCCGGCGAAGACCTGGCGAATCGCCTGGACCATTTCCTCCAGCCCCGCGCCCTTGGTCATGTAGCCGGCGGCGCCGGCCTGCATGAGGCGGGTGGGGAACGGATCCTCTTCGCAGACGGTGACTACCACGACCTTGATGTCGGGCTGGCTGCGCAGCAGCTTGCGGGTTGCCTCCAGGCCGCCGATACCGGGCATCTTCACGTCCATCAGGACGACATCCGGCTTCAGTTCGCGGGCCAGTTTCAGACAGTCTTCACCGCAGTCGGCCTGGCCGACCACTTGCAAGCCTTCGATGTCGGCCAGCATGCGGGTAATACCGGTGCGTACCAGATCGTGGTCGTCGACCACCAGCACCTTAATCACGCTGCACCTCGTCGCGCATTAGCAGACAACCGCCCACACGGGCCCCCAGGAGATTTCGGCAACCTTAACAGAAAGCCATCCCATGACCTAGCTTGGCGCAAAGGCGTCATAAATCAAGCGTCATGGAAACATCATTCGACGACATCGAACGGGCGCTGCGAAGTATACCGCCAGCCCCCGGCGAGCGGCAGACCGGATCGCAGCAAAAACCGGCGAACCTGTGGAGAGCCCAGCGACGCCGGGCCTGGTAAAGCGCAAGCGCCCTGGTTGCCCGGGACTTCTCCATAGCGACCATCGCCGAACTCGAAAACAGGCGACCAAGACGCCACTGGCACCGGCGGCTACTGCGCGGCCATCTCACCGACACCGGTGAAAAGACGCTGGTGCAGGCGCCTGCGACTGGCATTCGGCACCAGGCGGACGAGGGTATTCCTCAGCCAGACGCTCCAGGGCGATTCCCATTGACCAAGGCGGCCGACGATCCAGGATTGCTTCCTGATGAACTCGATCCGCGCCTCGCGTTGCTGCTGGAACAGGATCAGCGTCTCGGCGCGCGGCGCCAGGCACCACAGGCGCGCCAGCAGGAAGGCGTCCTCCAGGGCCATGGCCGCGCCCTGCCCCAGGTTCGGCGTCATGGCGTGTGCGGCGTCGCCGATCAGCACTACCCGTCCGCGGCACCAGGAGGCGCCGGCCAACTCCTCAAGGTCGTTGTGCACCAGTGTGGTGGCGCTCGGTATGAGCCGGGCGATGCTCGCGCCGATGCCGTCGAAGTCCGCGTAGTGGGCGGCCAGCCGTTGCGGGGTGACGAAGCCCTCCTCGTCCTCGGGCTCCTCCCGGCGCACCTTCAGGGTCGCGTAGACATACATCTCGCGCGGGCTGATCTGGATGAAGCCGAGGCGCTTGCCGTGCCCCCAGACCTCTCCCGCCAGCTCGGCGTCCTCCAGCCGATGGGGAACGACCAGGCGCCAGCAGGTTTCGCCGGAATGACGCAAGGTCGCCTCCGGCCAGACATAACGTCGCACGCTCGAACGAATGCCATCCGCACCGACCACCAGCGAACAGTCGTGGACAGTGCCGTCGCTCAGGGTCACGCGTTCGTGGTCGAGTCCGTCGAGGATCTGCACGATGGAGACCCCGACCCGAATGCGCGACTCATCCAGCCCCTCCAGTAGCGCCGCATGCAGTTCGTGGCGCTGCAACGCCAGGCCGCCGCGGGAATTCCCACCCAGGCTGGAAGGCATCGACATCAGCATCGAACCGTCGTGGGCGTATACGTTGATGCCGGCCAACGGCATGCCACGGCGGAACAGCCGGTCGAGATCCAGGGTGCTGGACAACGCCGTCAACGCATTGCTCGCCAGGGTGATGCCGGTACCGATGGGCCTGATCTCGCTGGCCCGCTCGACCAGCAGCCAGTCGATGCCTGCCTTGGTGAATTCGCGCGCCAGCGCCAGGCCGGCGATCCCGGCCCCCTGGATAAGAACGGTCATCCGTTGCTCCTTAGCAGCGGCATCCGTCGCGACTTCGCGCGGTCGCGACAGGCCTGCCCGAGACGATGAAAATGTCCATCCTAGCCGCCCCGGACAGCCCACCGACCCTATCAGAAGATCGAGTTGACCCTGCTCGCCGACACCTCGCCGCTCGCTTTTCCTGTCCTCCAGGCCACCGGAAGTCCGGCGCGCCGGGAAGGCAAGCGTGGCCCGGGCACGGCACGCGTGGCCGGAAATCCCCGCTAGCAGCCGCCCGCCGCGGCGCTGCGGTTTTCCTTGGCCAGCAGCCTCCCGAGCGCCGGCAAACGGCGATGGCGCTTGAAGCTCACGGCGATCGGCCCGCGCCACCATCGCCCACGACGATCATCCAGGCGCAGCCACCCCGGAGAGAGTGGCCGGGACGGCAGCGTTCGGCCGGGCCACGGCGAGCATGCACGACCGATCGGCACGGCGTCGCGGAGGCGCGGCTATACGCAGACCCCGCTCCTGTCAACCCCTTACGCAAGGTAGTGATTGCCGGAAGCCCAGCGTACGAAAATCAACCGAAACGACATCCGCATGGAATAACGAAGCCCTGACGCCTTCAGGGCGATAGCATCGCGTGCAAGAGGTAACCGATGAGCCCGTCCGAAAACATCCAGTACGATTTCGAGTGGCGACCACTCAACAACTACCTCGCCGTGCAACGCATCACGCCTCCGGACATGCGCCAGGGTTCGGCTGCCGAGCCGCGCCTGCCCAGCGAAGCGCTCTACGAGTGGATCGTGCTGAACGGGCGCTCCCCCCTGGAAGGCCTGAGCCTGGGGGAGCACTACCGCCTTTCCGACTACGGCGTCGCCGGGCTGGCATTGCAGAGTGCCGGCACCGTGAACGAAGCCTTGCAACTGATCAAGACCAACATGCTGCTGTTCCGCAAGGACATCCGCGGGATCGCGGTGAGACGTTCCAGTTGCGACACCGTGGATGTGGATATCGACCTGCAGGACAAGCCGGACTGGCCGCAGTCGGCCCGGTTGTACCACGCCAACGTCCTGGCGTCGGCCGCCTACGCGGTGTTCCGCGACCTGCTGCTGGGCGATCTGGAACTGGTCCGCCTGCGCCTCCCGGAAAGGAACGGCGACGTGCGGGCATACGAGGAGTATTTCCGGGTGCCGGTGTATTTCGCCGGCGAAGGCATCACCTTCACCCTCCCCGAGGAATTGCTCGAGGCCGAGATCGCCACTGCCAACTCCGCCGTGTTCCAGGCCTCGCTGGCGCTCGGCAGCAAGGCTTTCAACACCCGCGTCACCCGCGAGATGGGCGGCTACCGCCAACGCATCGTGGCACTGCTGGAGGTGCTGCAGGACCGCTACCCGAGCATCGCCTGGGTCGCCCGGCAGTTGAAGGTCACCGAGCGGACGCTGCGCCGACGGCTCGCCGACGAGGGCACCAACTACCGGGAAGTGCTCGACCTGGTCCGCCACGACAGGGCGCGCCAACTGCTGCGGGACGAGCGACTGCGCATCGAGGAAGTCGCCGAGAGGCTGGGCTACATGGATACCTCCAGTTTTCGCCACGCCTTCCGCCGCTGGACGGGACAGTGCGCCAACGACTATCGCCAGACCCGCATCGGCGGCAAGACCGCGCGGCGCCAGGGCGAACGCTAGCCGGCATGATTCCCCTCAGGGCAATTTCTGCGGATAGGGGCGAAAGGCGAACAGGCTGCACGCAGCCAGGGAAAAAGCCGCGAGCAGCACCCATTCGGCCGTCCCGTAGCCTTCGGCGCGGTCGTACAGCCAGCCCAGCAGGTAAGCGCCGAGACTGATCGACAGGGCGAAGGTGAACGGCTGGATCGAACCGTAGATCACACCGAAGCTGCGCAGGCCGAAGTAGCGCATCAACAGGTACTTGGTGGTGCCGCTTTCCCCTCCTCCGCCCAGGCCGACCAGGAACACCGCCAGCCATAGACCGCTCGGTGTGTCGCCCACCAGGAACCAGGCCATGCCGAGCACCGCCGCCAGGGCGAAGGGCAACGCCACCCGCGGCGTCGCCACGCGGTCGAGAAGCCAGCCCATCAGCGGCTGCGACAGCATCATGCCGACCCACAACGCCGACAGCGCGGTGCCCGCCTCGCCCCGGGACAAACCGCGCTCCACCAGCATCGGCACACCATGGGTCATGATCCCGGACATCACGAACACCGCCAGCACCTGGTTGCCCAGCACCAGCCAGAAACTGGCGCTGCGCCAGGCCTGGGGCGCCGTCGATCCGCTCAGCGCGGTTTCCGCTACGGCCGTGCCGGCGGCCACGCCAGCGCCCGGCGCTGGCTCGCGGAACAGCCAGGCCAGCAGCGGCAGCGCCAGGCCCAGTTCGAGCACGCCGTAGACCAGGAAAGCGCCGCGCCAGCCCCACGCTTCGAGGCTCTGGTGGCCGACCAGCAGGCCCAGCGGCCCGCCCACCCCGAAGCCCAGGCCGAGCAGGCCGTAGGCCACGCCCAGGCGGTGGCGGAACCAGAGTCCGAGGATACGTCCGTAAGGCAGGTTGCCTGGCGCCAGCAGGCCGATCAGCAGGAACAGCGCGTAGAGTTGCCAGACGGCATTCACCGCCGCCAGGCCGAGCAGCGGCAGCGACAGGGCCGCGGTCAGCCCGAGCATTGTCCGCCGCGCGCCCCAACGGTCGATCAGCCAGCCCTTGAGCGGGCTGGTGATGGCGACCGCCAGTCCGAACAGCGTCACCAGCAACGACACCTCGGCGCGGTCCCAGGCGTACTCGGCGCTCATCGGTGCGATGAACAGACTGAAGGTGTTCAGCAGGATGCCGGTGGGCCCGAGCATGATCGCCACCACCGACGCCAGCAGCACGCCGCCGCTGGTCGCAGAAAATTCTCGTTGCGCCACGCCTGGCCCTCTAGAAGCGGTAGGCCGCGCGCAGGTAGTAGAAGGCGCCGTTGAAGCCGATCTGCGAGGCATAGGTGTCGTAGCGCAGCACGTCGCCATAGGTGGTGTTCTGCGCGGGCAGCTTGTCCGGACGGACGTCGAACAGGTTGTCGGCGCCGGCGGTCAGCGTCAGGTCAGCGCTGAGCCGGTAGCGCGCGGCGATGTCGGTGATGTACTTCGGGTCGTTGACGAAATGGTTGAATTTCTCCGTCGACCAGGCGTCCGGCCCTACCGTGTAGTCGAGTTCCGAGCTGGTCCGGCCGTAGCGCGTCAGGCGCAGGCTGACCTCCCAGTCCTGGCGGCTCCAGGTGCCGCCGAGGGAAACCTGGCTGCGCGGGGTGGAGCTGGTGATCCAGGCGACCTGCTGGGCATTGAGCAGCGGCTCGCCGTTGGCGCCTCGATGGTTCTTGCGCAAGGTGGTGCGGTTGAAGTTGGCCGACAGTTCCCAGTCGACCTGCCCGTATTCGCCAAGCGCGACGAGGTAGTGACCGGTGATGTCGACACCGCGGGTGCGGGTGTCGGCACCGTTGGCCAGGTAATGGGTACTGACCGTACTGGCGCTGGCCGGCAACGAGATCCCCGCCGCAGCTAGGGCATCGATGGCTTCCTGGCCGGAATAGGTGGCGCTGTCGACAATGCGGTCGCGGATGCTGATCTGGTAGGCGTCGATGTTCAGCCCGACGTTTTCCCAAGGGTTGAGTACCAGGCCAAGGTTGAAGCTGGTCGACTTCTCCGGTTGCAGTTCGTCGGCGCCGAGCATCTTCGCTGCCGGCGAGTTGGCCGCCAGCAGGCCGAGGGCGATGGTCGGACCGACGCTGAGGCCGGTGTAGTGCTCCTGGACCAGGGACGGCGCGCGGAACCCGCTGCTTACGCTGGCGCGCAGCGCCACCCGCGGATCGAACTGGTAACGGGTGGCGAACTTGCCGTTGGTGGTGCTGCCGAAGTCGCTGAATTTCTCGTGGCGCACCGCCAAGTCGACCTCCCAGGCTGGGGTCAGGGAGGTACCCAGGTCCAGGTAGGACGCCCAGGCGTGCCGCGACCATTGCCCCTCGCTGAGCGGCGAGAGGCCAGCCAGGGATTCCGCCCCGCCGCTGTAGTAGGACGCCGGGTCGCCGGCGTCGATGCGGTAGCTTTCCCGCCGGTATTCCGCACCCAGCGACAACGCCAGCGGAGCAGCGAGGAAATCCAGTTGGAATTCCCGCCCCAGGTCCAGGTTGCTGGTCCATTGGCTGTTGCGGTAGCGCGCCAGGTCGAAGCTTCTCGGGCTGTTGCCGGTTTCACGATAGATCGCCGCGTTCACCGACTGGGTCATGCCGATATCGGGACGGTCGGCGCCGTAGCCACTGCTCAGGTCCCAGTGCCAGGCATCCAGCAGACGCTCGCCGCGCACCCCGGCGAGGAACGCATAGTCGTCCTCGTCGCTGTTCGGGCGCGGCGTGAAGCCGTCCGGATACAGCGTCGGCGCCACCGAGGCCAGGCGATAGTTGGCCGCCGAGGAGGCCTTGCGCCGGGTATAGGTGCCGAAGCCGTACACCTCGATATCGTCGCCCAACCCGAAACCGGAGTTGAGCGCCAACGATTGCCGGTGGAACGCGGGATCGCCCATGGAAATGTTGTCGCGCCGACCGGTGCGCTCATCGATGCCGCTGCGCATCGTGCGCTCCTGCTCGCGATATTCGGCGGTGAGGTTGACGAAGCCGCTATCGCCGTAGGCCAGTCCGATGTTCCCCCCGCCGCCATGGGTGAAGCCGTCGCCGTCGCCGGTCTGCCCGACGTCAGCGGCCGCCGACCCGCCGTGGTCGGCGGACTTGAGGATGACGTTGATCACCCCGGCGATGGCGTCCGAACCGTACTGCGCCGAGGCGCCGTCGCGCAGCACCTCGACCCGCTCGATGGCGTTGATCGGGATGGTGTCCAGATCGACGCCGGTGGAGCCCTTCTCCAGCCCCCCGCTGATATTGAGATTGGCCGTTTCGTGGCGACGCTTGCCGTTCACCAGCACCAGCACATGGTTGGGGCTCAGCCCGCGCAGCGACTGCGTGTGGGTCAACGCCGAGGCGTTGAACGGCTGGGCCTGGCGGGTCAGCGAGGGCAGCAGTTTGACCAGTGCATCGCGCAGGTCGACCGCGCCGCTGCTGCGTAGCTGGGTAGCGCTGACCACGTCGATCGGGCTCAGGCTGTCCTGCGCCCTCACATCGCTCTTGCGCGTGCCGGTGACCACTACGGTGGACAAGGTCGGTGCCACCGCCGCACCTCGCGTCTCCTGCACAGGCGCCTGTCCGCCGCGCAGGACGAAGGCACCGCTTTCGTCCTGCGCGTATGCCAGCCCGCTGCCGGCCAGGGCACGCCGCAAGGCGTCCTCGACACTGAGCCGGCCGCGGATATCCGGTCCGCGCAACCCCGCCACCAGGCGCTGGTCGAAGGCGATCGGCACGTGTCCCTGGCGCACGATGTTCAACAACACCTCGGCCAGTTCGCCGGGCGCTATGTCGAATACCCGGGGCGCCGTGGCCGCGTCGCGCGGCCCACCGTCGGCGGCCTGCACCCCGCCCTGCAGCGCGCAGGCGAGCCCCACCGCACAGAGCACGGGGGTCAACGAACGAGAGGAAAGACGTACATCGGGCATGGTCGAATCGTCCTGGATGGAATTCGCCCATGAGTGCAATCCGACGCCGGCTTTTTCAGCGTCGGGCAATATGAATTTCGCATAACCTTATGCGCCCGGGTTCCTCCGCAGGCGGCGCACTAGCGTGCGTCGGCGAGCCGCGGCGCGGGCGGGTTGATCAACAGCGCGAATATCTCGGAGTGGGACTTCACGTTCAGCTTCGCGTAGATGTGCCGGCGATGCACCTTGATGGTGGCGATCGACAGCGTCAGCCGATCCGCTATTTCCTTGTTCGAGTATCCATCCAGCATCAGCCGGATGACATCCGACTCCCGCGCGGTCAGCGGCGATATCAACCCTCTCCAGGGCTGGACTTCCACCTCCGCCGCTGCGATCGGTTTCGCCTCCTCCCTGACCGCATCCTCGAAGTGGATGCGTTTTTTCATCAGCGCGATGACCCACGGGCGAAGCAGCTCGAACAGCGCGATCTGCTCGGCACCGAAGCGGCTCTCGCTGCCCAACGACAGGCATAGGGTTCTTTCACCATCCAGCGGGACGTTATATTGAACTTCGTCCGTCACCACATAATGCGCAAAGTACGCATTGTAATACTCGGTCGTTTCGAAATCTTCGGAGACGATATCCGCAAGATGAAAAAGCCCGCCGCGCCGACAGTTTCTGGATACCTGGTAGAAAGGATCTTGCAGATAGAGTCCGGTTATATATCGACTGATCAGCGGGTCCGGCTCGATTTCTTCTATCTCCTCTTCCATGAAGGAAAGAATCAAGGGGCTGGAGTCGCTGAATATCAGGGCCGCCCAGTTGTCGACGGGGGCGAACTGGCCGAGGGTCTGCGCCAGGATCCGCCAGAAGAACGGCCGGTCCAGCGCTTCGAGCAACTTTCCCAGTGACTCGTGCCAGGCGCCGCCGTGCAATGCGATATCCACACAACTACTCCTCTGGGATTAGTCACTCGGCGTTATGTCATGAAGAGTTCCAATGTGCATAATATCGATGCCTTCGAAGATAGCCACAGGTCAGAACTACCAGTTCTGGTAGGTGCAAAATCCAACTTGTTTCGTTTCGGAAAGGAAATCCAATGAAAAAAGTTTGTGCACTGGCGTTATCGATCCTGACGACGATCGGTGCGACAGCGGCGGACAGTGCATGGGCTGCGCAAACCAGCGTCCATCTTTACAACTGGTATGACTTCATCGCCCCGGAAACGCCCAAGGCTTTCCAGAAGGAAACCGGCACCCGTGTCGTCCTCGACACCTTCGACAGCGCCGAGACCGCGCAGGGCAAACTGATGGTCGGCCGCTCCGGCTACGACGTGGTGGTGATCACCTCCAACATCCTGCCCGGACTGATCAAGGCAGGCGTCCTCCAGGAACTCGACCGCGATCGGCTCCCCCACTGGAAGAACCTCGACGCGGACATCCTCGGGAAGCTTCAGGCCAACGATCCCGGCAATCGCTATGCCGTACCTTATCTCTGGGGAACCACCGGGATCGCCTACGACGTGGACAAGGTCCGCAAGCTGCTCGGCCCCGACGCGCCGGTCGACTCCTGGGACCTGGTCTTCAAGGAGGAGAATATCTCCCGCCTCAGCCAGTGCGGCGTGGCCACGCTGGACTCCTCCACCGAGCTGGTTTCCATCGCCCTCAACTACCTGGGCCTGCCGCACAACAGCCAGAATCCCGAGGATTACCAGAAAGCCCAGGAACTGTTGCTGAAGGTTCGCCCCTACATTCGCTATTTCGACTCCTCCAGAGTCGACACCGACCTCTCCAACGGCAACGTCTGCGTGGTGGTCGGCTGGCAGGGCACGGCCTACATGGCCCAGGTCAACAACGAACAGGCCGGTAACGGTCGCCATATCGCCTACAGCATTCCCCGGGAAGGCTCGCTGGTCTGGGCCGAGAACATGGTGCTGCTCAAGGATGCACCGCATCCGCAGCAGGGTTATGCGCTGATCGACTACCTGCTGCGTCCGGAGGTCATCGCCAGGACCTCCAACTACGTGGGCTATCCGAATGGCAACCAGGCGGCGCTGCCGCTGGTGGAGCGGAAGCTGCGGGAAAACCCGGCGGTTTACCTGAGCAAGGAAACCATGGCGACCCTCTTCCCGCTGGAAACCCTGCCACTGAAGGTCGAGAGAATCCGTACCCGGGTCTGGAGCCGGGTCAAGACCGGGAGCTGACACCCGCCCGAGACGCCCCCTGGAAGCGCGGGAGCGCCCGGAGCCAGAAAAATCCAGCGAGGTCCGCCAGGACCGGCGTTCGCGTCTTTCACCGGGCGAGGCTCTGCCTCGTCCGTCAGGATGCGGCTTGCCGGCTGACCTGCGACCGATAGAGATACCTCTCCCCCTGGGCGGGAAAGCCCCGGGCATGCCTGATGGAGAAAACCATGCTTATCCATTTCTGCCCCAGGCTGCTGACGCCTGCGGGGTTCGACCTGCCGTGCGAGCTGATCGACATCCGCATCAAGGAGTTCGACCTGCACCTGCTTGGCGGGCGCGACGTGGTGGCGCGTCACCCCCTCCCCGACAAGCGCTACCACGTGGCCTGCCGCAAGTCCGGCTGCAAGGCGGTGAATGGCCTGCTGGTGGACGTGGAAAAGCACGTTCCGCTGTTCACCGTGGACACCCGCTGGAGCATCGACGCCGAAGTGGTCCTGCGCCACCGCGTCGAGTACGTGGTGCTCGACGCCGAGCACGATGCGGTGAGCGACTACATGCTGCTGTGGTGCGACGAGGTGCCCAACTACTTCCTCGGCCAGAGCACCCCGGCCATGCAGGTTCCGTTGATGGAACTGATGCGCGGCAATGCGTTGCAGACCGAGCGGCAGGATGTGTTCCGCCTGCCAACGCTGAGGTCCGAACGCCTGCGCCAGGGCAACGCCGATGCCAACCAGCATCTTCCGAGCCGTGAGCAGGCGTTCCACGTCAAGGCCGAGCAGATCAGCTATGGGCTGGCCTGAAGGACGCGCGCCAGCGGCAAGCTACGCTGGCCGCCGGTGCCGCGCATCACAGGGCAGCCGCGCCGCTCAGTGCCGCGGCTGCCATACCTCCACGGCGCGCGTATCCACCGGTTTGGGTAGCAGTCCCTGGGCGTGGAAGGCGTCGGCGATGCGCTGTTGCTCGTCGAGACCATCTGCGCTCACCGGTTGTACGTCGTAGCTGCGCCGCGCATTCGCCTGCTCGACGGTAGCGGCATCGAGATTGCCCCACAGCGGCCCCAGCACCTTGGCCGCGTCGGCCGGGTGGCTCTTGAGCCAGCGCCCGGTGCGCTGCAGTTCGGCGAAGACCTGCTGGAGCACTTCAGGATGTTTCCTGGCGTAGTCGCTGGAGGCGAGGTAGTAGCGCTGGTAGCTGGCCAGGCCCTGGCCGTCGGCCAGTACCCGCGCGCGTTGCTGGCGCTGGGCGCTTGCCACGTAGGGGTCCCAGGTCACCCAGGCGTCGACCTTGCCGTTCTCGAAGGCGGCGCGGCCGTCGGCTGGCGTCAGGTAGGCTGGCTGGATGTCGGAGAACTCAAGCCCGGCGCTGGCCAGCGCGGCGATCAGCAGGTAGTGGCTGCCGGCGGCCTTGGTCACGGCGATGCGCTTGCCCTTCAGCTCGGCCAGGGACTTCAGCGGCGAATGTTCGCCGACCAGTATCGCCTGCGCCGCGGGCGAAGGTGTTTCGCGGGCGAAGTAGGTCAGGCGAGCACCCGCCGCCTGGGCGAACACCGGCACGGTGTCGGCGACGTCGGCGGAGAGATCGACGTTGCCGACATTGAGCGATTCGAGCAACGGCAGGCCGCTGGGGAACTCATGCCAGGACACCCGGATGCCCTGCCTAGCCAACTCGCGCTCGAAGGTGCCCTGGCTGCGGATCAGGGTCAGCAGAGTCGAGGATTTCTGGAAGCCGATGCGCAGGACCTCCTCGGCCTGTGCGCCACCAATGCCCGACAGGACGACGGAAGCGGCAAACACGATGGCCAAGCGACGCAGGAACGGACGAGACATGCGATGACTCCTGGGATAGGTGCGAGCGCCCGCAGGGACGGGAGTTCCAGCTGCCGGCGACGGAACGGATAGATTATTGGAATAAAAAACAATCGATAAATAACTTATAGTTATCAATTAATACCCAGGCAGCGCCTACCGGATATCCGCATCCGACGCCTGCCTGACCGCAAAGCCGCTGGCGAAGGTCGGCCGCACATCGAGGCGCTGCGGAATCAATCCATGGGCCTGGTAGAAATCGGCGGTCTCCTGCTGCTGGCCGAGCGTTCGCTCATCCAGCGCCTGCCAACGCAAGCGCCGGCGTTCGAACTGCAAGCGCGCGGCGTCCTCGGGGAAGCCGATGATCTGCGCCAGGCTTCGCGAATACTCGTCCAGGTGCAGGTACGCCCAGCGCTGGGCGCTGGCCAGGCGTTGCAGGTAGTCCTGCAGCACGGCGCGTTTCGCCGGGTCGGCCAGTGCGCTATCGGTAGCAGCGAGGAAGCTGTTGCCAGCCCACAGGCCGCGACCGTCGACCAGTACCCGAGCCTTGTCGGCGGTCTCCGCGAACGCGGTGTAGGGCTCCCAGGTCGCCCAGGCATCCACGGAACCATTGGCGAGGGCCATTTTCGCGTCCACCGGGCCGAGGAAGCGGAATTCGACGTCCTTCTCGCCCAGCCCGACCGAGGCCAAGGCCTTGAGCGCGACGAAGTGGCCGATGGAACCGCGCCCGGTGGCAATGCGCTGACCTTTCAGGTCGTTGGCCGAGCGCAGCGGCGAATCCCCTCTCACCAGCACGGCGGTACCGTAGGGATCGGATTTGTCGACGGCGATGGCCTTCAGCCGGGCACCGGCGGCCAGGGCGAAGAGCAATGGCGCGTCGCCGATGATGCCGGCATCCACCGCACCGGCATTGAGTGCTTCGGCGAGGGGGGCGGCGGCGGGGAATTCGAACCAGCGGATGTCGTAGGTCAGGTCGTCCAGCGCGCCGGCAGCCTCCAACTGGGCGCGCATGTTGCCCTTCTGGTCGGCCAGGCGCAGGGTCACGCGCTCGTCGGCACAGGCCTGGCCGACGAGCAGGCAGAGAAGCAGGAACAGGCTCAGGGTCTGACGCATTCCGTAACTCCTCAACGCTGGCCGACGCGGAGGTCGGCGGGCAACTGGCGGGCCACTTCGGCGGCACCGGCGGACAGGCTGAAGTCGAACGCCGGGGCGACCTCCAGCGACTTCGGCAGCACGCCTTCGGCATGGAAGAAATCGGCGGCGGTCTGCAGGGTAGCGGCAACCTCCGGACCGAAGACCACAGGACTGATGCGCGCCTCGCCAACCCAGCGCCGAGTGACTTCGCGCGGCATGTTCAGATCCTTGGCCAGGGCCTCGGCGAACGCCTCCGGATGCCTCAGGGCCCAGGCCTGGGCACGCGCCAGGCGGGTCAGCAGGTCGCTGATCGCGGCCTTCTTGCGGGCGATCGCAGCGTCGCTGGCCAGGGCATAGGAGTAGCCGGTCATGATCCCGGCACCGTTGTCGATGACCCGCGCCTGATCGAGCAGCACGGCGCTGGAGGTATAGGGCTCCCAGGGCACCCAGGCGTCTACCGAGCCACGCACCAGGGCGGCACGGCCGTCCACCGGACCAAGGAAGGAAAAGCTTACGTCCTGCGGTCCGAGGCCGGCGCGACGCAACGCGCCAAGGGCGAGGAAATGCCCCCAGCCGCCGCGATTGACGGCAATGCGCTTGCCCTTGAGGCCGGCCACCGAACGGATCGGCGAGTCCTTGCCGACCACCAGCGCCACGGTCGCCGGGTTGAAGTGCCAGGCGCCCACCGCCTTGAGCGGCGCGCCGGCAGCGTAGACGAAGAGGAACGGGATGTCGCCGGTAAAGCCTATGTCCAGGGCCCCGGCGTTGAGCGCCTCGAGCACCGGTGCACCGGAGGGGAACGCCGACATTTCCAGCTTGTACGGCAGGTCGTCGAGCTCGCCGGACGCGCGCAGGGCGGCGTAGCGGTCGCCCTTCACATCGCCCAGGCGCAGGCTGATGAGGTCGGCGGCGCTGGCGGCTCCAGCCAGCAGGGTCGCGGCCAGCAGGCCGGCAAGCACACACAGGGGTCGTTTCATGGGCAATCTCCAGGCAGCTCCGCACGGAGCCGGGGCTATCCTGGGCTATCCGTTCCGCCGGTGCGGTCGCCGACAAGGCCAGGGTCGAGAATCGTGGGAGGTACGTTTCAAAGACTCAGCGCCGCCCTCCCCGCCGCGCTCCAGACGCTATCTTTCTGTGGCGTGTGGACACGTCCGCAAAGCACGTCGCGGTAGTGCCGCTGTAGCGGATTGTGCCGGCTGAGGCCGTGGTTGCCGCTCAGTTCCAGGGCCTTCTCGACCACCGCCAACGCGTTGTCGATGACCGCGACCTTGAGCAGCCCGGAGTCGCTGGCGGGCAACTGTCCGCAGCACGCGGCATCGAGCAGCAGGCGGTTCTGCAGGAGCAGGCCGTCGATCCCGCCGAGCGCCTCCTGCATCCTCGGCAGGCTCGCCAACGGCGCGCCGAGACTGGCCGGCACGCGCTCGCGCAGCCAGCCGACGAGCCACTCGCGGGCGCTCCCGGCGATACCGTCGTAGAGAGCGCCAAGCAACACCGCGCTAGCCTGGGCGAAGTCGCGCAGCACGGCCTGGTCCGGCGCCGGAGGCTGGTCGTGGGGATGCAGGCCGATGGCGTTTTCCAGAGGCACCGCCACCTCTTCGAAGAGCACCTCGTGGCTGCCGCTGGCGCGCATGCCCAGATGGTCCCAGCTCTCCACGATACGGATGCCTGGGCTGTCGCGGCGCACCAGCCAGGTACCCACGCGGGGGATCGGCTCGTCGCTGCGCGCCCATACCGCCAGCCAGGTCAGGCCGGGAATGCCGGTGGTGTAGAGCTTGTGCCCAGACAGCTGCCAGCCGTCGCCGACACGCCGCGCCAGCGTACCCGGCAGACCGCCGCGTGACGGCGAACCCAGCTCGGGCTCCACGCGCAGGCTATTGATCAACGCCCCCTGCTCCAGCACCTCGCGCGCCACGCGCCGCTTGAGCGCGCCGGGCCAATCGGGGTTATCGGCCAGGCGCCGCAAATGCAGGTACTGCATGCACAGCACCAGGGCCGTGGAGGGTTCGCCGCGAGCCACCGCGCCGATTACCCGGCGCAGCTCGCCGAGGCTGGCGCCGGGACCGCCGAGCGCAGGCGGCAAGGCCAGGGCGAGCAGCCCGTGGTGTCGCAGCAGGGCCAGGTTGGCATGGGGAAAATCTCCGCTGCGGTCATGGGCATCGGCGCTTTCCGCCAGTTGCCGGGTCAGTTCTGGCAGCCGTTCATCGAACGCCGCCGAGGGAGTCTGCAGGACGGCCATGGGATCAGGCCGTGGCGCGCCGGCGCTCGCGCTCGGCGACTTTGGCGCGGGTCAGCGGGATCAGCTCGCGGCCATATTCCACGGCATCGGCGAGGGGATCGAAACCGCGAATGAGGATATTGCGCACGCCCAGGTCGTAGTAGGCGAGCAGGGCGTCGGCCACCTGTTCCGCGGTACCGACCAGGGCGGTGGAGTTGTGCCCACCACCGACCAGCCTGGCGATTCCGGTCCAAAGGCGCTCGTCGAGGCGCTCGCCCTGCTCCACCGCCTTGAGCAGACGCTGGGCGCCGACGCTCTGCGGCTTGCCCTTGGGGAAGCCGGCCTCGCCCAGGCGCGCGCCGGCGCTTGCGCGTATCGCCTCGGCCTTGGCCCAGGCCTCGTCCTCCGTGCGCCCGAGGATGGGCCGGAACGACAGGCTGAATTCCACTTCGCGACCATTCGAGCGCGCCTGTTCGCGCACAGCGGAGATGGTTTCGGCGGCCTGTGCCAGGGGTTCGCCCCAGAGCATGAACACATCGGCCTGCTTGCCGGCGACCTTCAGCGCGGCTTCCGAGGAGCCGCCGAAATACACCGGAATGTGCGGTTTCTGCTGCGGACGGATGGCCGAGAAGGCGTGCTCCACGCGGTAGTGCGCGCCGTGGAAATCGAAGGGTTCGGTGCTGGTCCAGGTGCGCTTGAGCAGTTCGATGAATTCGTCGCTGCGGGCATAGCGCTGGTCGTGGTCGAGATAATCGCCGTCCTTGCGCTGGTCGGCGTCGCTGCCGCCGCTGATGATATGCACCGCCAGGCGCCCGTCGAGGAGGTGTTCGAGGGTCGCCAGCTTGCGCGCGGCCAGGGTCGGGGCGACGAAACCGGGGCGGTGCGCCAGCAGCAGACCGATCCGGGAAGTGGCCAGGCCAGCGGCGGCGGCCACCAGGAATCCATCCGGCTGGTCCGACCAGTAGCCGACCAGGATTCGATCGAAGCCGGCCTCTTCGTGGGCGCGTGCGAAAGCGGCGATGTAAGGCTTGTCGAGGATAGGTCCGACCGGCGCGAGGGTCTCCGAGGCCAGGCGATGGCCGATCATGCCGAGAAACTGGATGCTCATGGTCCGTACTCAGTGGAAGGCTTCGTTGAAGGACGTGTCGATCACCGTGGAAGTGTCGAACGGCTTGGGCAAGGCACCGGTCTGCAGCAGGAAATCCGCGGTCTCCTGGTAGTCGGTGGCGGCCTGGGCGTCTACCGGGCCGACGCTCATGCCGGCCTGGCCGATCCAATGGCGGGAGACTGCCCGGTCGAGATTGGCCTTCTGCGCCCAGAGGTCGGCGTACTGCTCCTTGTGTGCCTCGACCCAGGCCCGTGCCTTGCGCAGGCGGCCGAGGAAGTCGGCGATCTGCGCGCGCCTGGGCTCGATGGAAGCAGCGTTGGCGGCGATGCTGGACAGCCCCGGCATCAGGTCGCGGGCGGTGAGAATCGGCCGTGCGCCGGAAACCACGATCTGCTGCGAGATATACGGCTCCCACACCGGAAAGGCATCGATGCTGCCGCGCGGCAAGGCGGCGGCGGCGTCGATCGGCATCAGCTTGACGAACTCCACGTAGTCCTTCGGCAGGCCGGCTTTCTCCAGCGCGCGCAAGGTCAGTTGCTGGCTCCAGGCACCGGGCCAGTAGGCGACTTTCCTGCCCTTGAGATCGGCAATGCTGCGCACCGGAGAATCCTTCGGCACCAGCAGGGCTATGGTATCGGGGTTCTGCCGCGAGACGCCGACCAGCTTCACCGGCGCACCCTTGGCGGCGAGGAAGATGAAGCCCGAGTCGCCGAGGAAACCCAGGTCCAGCGCTCCGGCCTGCAACCCTTCGGCCACCGGCGCGGCGGACTGGAAATGCTTCCATTCGACCTGGTAAGGCGCGCCTTCGAGAACTCCCGAGGCCTCCATGGAAGCCCGCACGTTGTAGTAGTTCTGGTCGCCCACACGCAACGTCGGCAGCTCTGCGGCCTGGGCCAGGGAGGCACCGAGCAGAAGCGTGGCGAAGCTGGTTAGCAGGTATTGCTTGAGTTTCATCGGAGCTCCTCAACCGGCGTGCCGCAACAGCGGCAGGCGGGCGATATGGTCATGTATGGCGGGAATCAGGCCCTGGCCGTAGCGCACGGCGTCGCCGAGCGGATCGAAGCCTCGAATCAGGAAGGTCGAGACGCCCAGCCGGTAGTACTCGCCAAGCGCAGCGGCAACCTGCTCGGGGGTGCCTACCAGGGCGGTGGAGTTCCAGCGCGCCCCGGTCAGCCGGGCCACGCCGGTCCACAAACGGCTGTCGAGCACCTCGCCCTGCTCGGCGGCGGCCAGCAGGCGCTGCGAACCGACGTTCTGCGGCTGGTGGTCGCGCAGCGGCAGACCGAGGCGCGCACGGTTCTCGCGGACCTGTTCGAGCACCTCGGCGGCACGCTTCCAGGCGGCCTCCTCGGTATCCGCGACGATCGGCCGGAATGACACCGAGAAGCGCAGATCGCGTCCCTGGGCCTTGGCGGCGGCGCGCACTCGGCGGATATGCCCGTCGACCGCGGCCAGCGGCTCGCCCCAGAGCATGTAGGTGTCGGCGTGCCTGGCGGCGACCTCGATGGCTGCGTCGGAGGAGCCACTGAAATAGATCGGTATGTGCGGCGACTGGCGCGGGCGCACCGCTGGCGAGGCGCCCTGGAAGCGGTAGAACTCGCCGTCGAAATCCACCGGTCCCGTGGCGGTCCAGATAGCACGCAGGGCTTGCAGGTATTCGTCGGTACGGGCGTAGCGGCGGTCATGGTCGAGGTAGTCGCCATCGCGCGCGAGGTCCTCGTCGTTACCACCACTGACTACGTTCAGGGCCAGGCGGCCCTCGCTGAACTGATCCAGGGTGGCCAGTTGGCGTGCCGCCAGCGGCGCTGCGATCACCCCCGGGCGATAGGCCAGGAGAACGCCAAGGCGCCGGGTGGCAGCGGCGACGAAGGAACTGACCACCGCGCCCTCGGCGGCATTGCTGAAATACCCCACCAGCACCCGGTCGAAGCCGGCGTCCTCATGGGCCTGGGCGAAACGCCGGACGAAACCGGCGTCCACAGCCTCCCCCAACGGCTGGTCCACCTCGGAACTCGGTGTGGCGGTGATCATGCCGAGAATTTCCACGCTCACGCTGTTGCCCTCGCCTGGGCCGCTCGACTGATAAGGTTGGCGGCTTTCGTTATAAGAAAAACATCTGCATGGGTGCTTTTCTTAGAAGCTACAGGCTGAAACTACATGATGGAAATTCATTTTTGTCATATCTTAATATGCTAAACGCGCATATTTAGCTTTTCCGTCTTTTCGTTTCCCAAGGCGGACACTATGCGTAGCCGCCCTCGCTCCCTCTTCCCTCTGAAGCGAAAAGGGGCTCGCAGGGGAATGTTGATCCCGACTGCAGCCCCTTCTCATTCACGCTCCCGTCTCCCGGGGTTCTCCCGGCGCCGCTACTCAACCGGCTTGCATATCCAACCCCTCGGCCACCGCCCTGCCGAACAGCCGTGCCGGCGTCTCCAGATTGCCCAGCAGGCGCGGACGCACCAGCCAGAGCTGGATCAGCGGCTGGAAATCCTCCAGTTGCAGCACCTGCAACTGATCGCGGTAGCGGCTACGCGCCAGGGCCGGCGCCGGCACCAGGCCGAGACCCCGGCCCGCGGCGACCAGGCCCAGTTGCAGCTCGCTGCCGAAAGTCTCGAGGTTCAGTTGCAGGCCCAGGCCCTGATCGGCCAGGGCCCGTTGCAGGCCGGCACGGAAGCCGCAGCCATCGGGGTTGAGCACCCAGCCATGGTGGTAGCAATCGAGCAGGCGTCGCGCCTGGATGGCACTGTCGCGGGCGACCACCACGCAGAGTTCCATGCGCCCTAGGGGCGTGGCGCCGAGTTCTTCGGGGAATACCTTGCTTGGCGGAAACAACACCACTGCCGCGTCCAGTTCGGCATTCTCCAGGCGCGCCAGCAAATGGCTGCCCCAGCCAGTGCCGACCTGCGCGCGCAGCTCCGGGTACTCGTCGGCCAGCCGCCGAAGGGCATCCAGCAACACCACCTCGCCGATACTCTGCGGCACGCCCAGGCGCAGCACGCCACTTGGTGTGGCGTCACCGGCCACCAGTTCACGTAGGCCATCCACCTCGCGCAGCACCCGCCGGCACTGTTCGTAGACCCGCAGTCCGCTGGCGGTGGGTTTGAGCGGCTTGGTATTGCGGTCCAGCAATGCCACTCCGAGGGACTCCTCCAGGCTCTGTACCCGCCGGGTGATCGCAGACTGGGTCAGACCCAGGCTCTCGGCGGCCTGGCTCAGGGAAGCGTTGCGGATCACCGCGACGAAGGCGTCGATGTCATCGATTTTCATGGGGCCGGCACCAATTGCATTTCTCGCATATTAGCTTAGATTCAAAATGCATTTCAGGAATAAAAAAGCGTTTGCTACCGTACCGCCAGAACTTCCCGGAGTGAATCCCCGCATGTCATCCATCCTGCGCCTCGACCGCCTGCGCCAGTTCATCGGCGAGCTGGCGACACTGCTCGACAGCCGTCCCGACGAATCCACCCTGCTCGCCCAAGCCCACCCCCTGCTGGCCGAGCTGGTGCGCCAGGACGACTGGCTGCCGGAAGACTGCGCCCGCCCCGATCCACAGCGCTACCAACAGTACCTGCTGCATGTCGACTCACGGCAGCGCTTCTCGGTGGTCAGCTTCGTCTGGGGGCCGGGCCAGATCACACCGGTACACGATCATCGGGTCTGGGGCCTGATCGGCATGCTCCGCGGGGCCGAATACTCGCAGCCGTACGCCTTCGATGCGGGGGGGCGTCCGCATCCCAGCGGAGCCCGTCGACGCCTGGAGCCCGGCGAGGTCGAAGCGCTGTCGCCACGCATTGGCGACGTGCACCGGGTGAGCAACGCCTTCAGCGACCGCACATCCATCAGTATCCACGTCTACGGCGCCAATATCGGTGCGGTACGGCGTGCCGTGTTCAGCGCCGAAGGTGAGGAAAAACCCTTCATTTCCGGCTATTCCAACAGCCGCTTGCCCAATATCTGGGACCTGTCGAAAGAGAACCCCGCATGAGCCAGATCGCCGTACGCACCTTCCACGATATCCGCGCCGCTCTCCTCGCCCGCCGGGAGCTGGCGCTGCTCGACGTGCGCGAGGAGGACCCGTTCGCCCAGGCCCATCCCCTGTTCGCCGCCAACCTGCCGCTGTCCAGGCTGGAACTGGAGATCCATGCCCGGGTGCCGCGCCGCGACACGCCGATTACCGTCTACGACGACGGCGAAGGCCTGGCGTCGGTCGCCGCGCAACGCCTCCTCGACCTCGGCTACAGCGACGTGGCCTTGCTCGATGGCGGCCTGTCCGGTTGGCGCAACGCCGGCGGCGAGCTGTTCAGGGATGTGAACGTGCCGAGCAAGGCCTTCGGCGAACTGGTGGAGGCCGAGCGCCACACGCCATCGCTGGCCGCGGAGGAAGTACAGGCTTTGCTCGACGCCAGGGCCGACGCGGTGATCCTGGATGCCCGTCGTTTCGACGAATACCAGACCATGAGTATCCCCGGCGGCATCAGCGTGCCCGGCGCCGAACTGGTGCTGCACGTCGCCGAACTGGCGCCGGACCCGCGCACCCGGGTGATAGTCAACTGTGCCGGGCGCACTCGTAGCATCATCGGTACCCAGTCGCTGCTCAACGCCGGCATCCCCAACCCGGTGGCGGCATTACGCAACGGCACCATCGGCTGGACGCTGGCCGGTCAGCAACTGGAACACGGCCAGACGCGACGCTTCGGTGCGATCTCCCAGGACACTCGCAAGGCCGCCGCCCAGCGCGCCCGTGCCGTCGCCGACCGCGCCGGCGTCGAACGCCTCGACCTGGCCGGTCTGGCCCAATGGCAGGACGAGCACGACCGCACCACCTACCTGCTCGACGTACGCACGCCCGAGGAATACGAAGCCGGTCACCTGCCTGGCTCCCGCTCCACGCCCGGTGGCCAGTTGGTTCAGGAAACCGACCATGTCGCCAGCGTGCGCGGCGCGCGCCTGGTACTGGTGGACGACGATGGCGTACGCGCCAACATGAGCGCCTCCTGGCTGGCCCAGATGGGCTGGCAGGTCGCGGTACTGGACGGACTCTCCGACGCCGACTTCAGCGAGAGGGGCGCCTGGAGCGCGCCGCTGCCGAGGCAACCCCGGGCCGACACCATCGACCCGACCACCCTCGCCGACTGGCTGGGCGAACCGGGCACCCGGGTGCTCGACTTCACCGCCAGCGCCAACTATGCGAAACGCCACATCCCCGGCGCCGCCTGGGTATTGCGCAGCCAGTTGAAGCAGGCACTGGAACGGCTGGGCACGGCCGAGCGCTACGTACTCACCTGCGGCAGCAGCCTGCTGGCGCGCTTCGCCGTGGCGGAAGTCCAGGCACTCAGCGGCAAGCCGGTGTTCCTTCTCGACGGCGGCACCAGCGCCTGGGTCGCCGCGGGCCTGCCGACGGAAGACGGCGAAAGCCTGTTGGCGTCGCCGCGCATCGACCGCTACCGCCGCCCCTACGAAGGTACCGACAATCCGCGCGAAGCGATGCAGGGCTACCTGGACTGGGAGTTCGGCCTGGTGGAGCAACTCGGTCGCGACGGAACTCACGGCTTCTTCGTGATCTGAAGCCATTACCCGACGAAATCGGAGAGTCATCGAATCGACGCCGGGCAGGCTGCGGAAACGACCCGGAAGTGCGGAAGAGCGGCGCCCCGAAAATGCAAAAGCCCCGCTCAGCGGGGCTTTTCAGTACGCGGATATGGCGGAGGCGGTGAGATTCGAACTCACGGAAGAGTCTCCCCTTCGACGGTTTTCAAGACCGTTGCCTTAAACCACTCGGCCACACCTCCGCATCGCGGGGCGCCATAGTACCGGATAGCAACACACTGTCAAACTCTATCGATTGGCCCTGGCAGAGGCTTTGCTATCATGCCCATCAGTACGTCATGGACCCGTTCCCGTTAAGGAGTACCCACACCATGCAAGAACAGCAATATCAGCTGAACTCCGCCGTCGCGGAACAGCGTGAAGTCAGCGGCGTTCTGCGCAATACCTACGGCCTGCTGGCACTCACCCTGGCCTTCAGCGGCCTGGTGGCCTACGTTTCGCAGCAGATGCGCCTGCCCTATCCGAACGTGTTCGTGGTGCTGATCGGCTTCTACGGCCTGTTCTTCCTCACCGTGAAGCTGCGCAACAGCGCCTGGGGCCTGGTCAGCACCTTCGCCCTGACCGGCTTCATGGGCTACACGCTCGGCCCGATCCTCAACATGTACCTCGGCCTGCCCAACGGCGGCAGCATCATCACTTCGGCGTTCGCCATGACCGCCCTGGTGTTCTTCGGCCTGTCCGCCTATGTGCTGACCACCCGCAAGGACATGAGCTTCCTGTCCGGCTTCATCACCGCCGGCTTCTTCGTCCTGCTGGGCGCCGTGCTGGTATCGCTGTTCTTCCAGATCAGCGGCCTGCAACTGGCGATCAGCGCCGGCTTCGTCCTGTTCTCCTCGGCGATGATCCTCTACCAGACCAGCGCGATCATCCACGGCGGCGAACGCAACTACATCATGGCCACCATCAGCCTGTACGTGTCGATCTACAACCTGTTCATCAGCCTGTTGCAGATCTTCGGCATCGCCGGCGGCGACGACTGATAGAAAGCGCCTCCGAAAAAGCCCGTCCCCGCGACGGGCTTTTTCATTTGCGGACCGGCAAAACACAGGCATTGGTTTATCATTCGAAGAAATCCTTCGCGTATCGCAGCATGAAATTCGCCATCGCCCTATTCGACCCTCCCCACTCCCCCGCCGCCGGCCAGCGCGGCTTCGCTGAAGCGCAGCGCGCGGCGGGCACGAAATCGTC
>NZ_SCND01000089.1:0-17771 GCF_005503585.1 Pseudomonas sp. 2VD | reverse complement strand
GGCCGTCGGCCCGCGCATGAAAAAGGGGAGCCTCGGCTCCCCTTCTTTCGTTCCGGCTCAGCCGTGGTACTGCGCCGACAGCTCGTGCACCGCCTCGAAGAAGGCGCCGGCATGGGCCGGGTCGACTTCCGGGGTGATGCCGTGGCCGAGATTGAACACATGCCCCGTACCCTCGCCGTAGGCCGCCAGGATCCGCGCGACTTCGGCGCGGATCGCCGCCGGATTGGCGTAGAGCACCGAGGGATCCATGTTGCCTTGCAGGGCTACACGCTCACCGACACGGGCCCGGGCGCTGCCGATGTCGCAGGTCCAGTCCAGGCCCAGCGCCTCGGCGCCGACCTCGGCCATCGACTCCAGCCACAGGCCGCCTCCCTTGGTGAAGAGGATCACCGGCACCCGGCGTCCGTCGTGCTCACGGATCAATCCATCGACGATCTTGCGCATGTAGGCCAGGGAGAACTCCTGGTAGGCCGCCGCCGACAGGCTGCCGCCCCACGAGTCGAAGATCTGCACCGCCTGGGCGCCGGCGCGGATCTGCCCGTTGAGGTAGCTGGTCACCGATTGCGCCAGCTTGTCCAGCAGGGCGTGCATGGCCTTGGGGTTGTCGTAGAGCATCGCCTTGGACTTGCGGAAGTCCTTGCTCGAGCCGCCCTCGACCATGTAGGTGGCGAGGGTCCAGGGGCTGCCGGAGAAGCCGATCAGCGGTACGCGGCCGTTCAGCTCGCGGCGGATGGTGCGCACGGCGTCCATCACATAGCCCAGGTCCTGTTCCGGGTCGGGAACCGGCAGCGCCTCGATGTCGGCCAGCGACGAGACCACCTTGCGGAAGCGCGGGCCTTCTCCGGTCTCGAAGTACAGGCCCTGGCCCATGGCATCGGGAATGGTCAGGATATCGGAGAAGAGGATCGCGGCGTCCAGCTGCGGGTAACGGTCCAGCGGCTGCAGGGTCACTTCGCAGGCCAGCTCGGGGTTCATGCACAGGCTCATGAAATCGCCGGCCTTGGCACGGGTGGCACGGTATTCCGGCAGGTAACGACCGGCCTGGCGCATCATCCAGACGGGGGTGACATCGACGGGCTGCTTGAGCAGGGCGCGGAGGAAGCGGTCGTTCTTCAGGGCAGTCATAACGGCATCCGATCAAAGGCTGCTGGCTTCACGCGGGCGCGTGCGGAAGGGGGTTATCCACAGGCCGGCGGGCGAAAAGGGCCGCTATTGTCGCAAAGCACAAAACAAAAGGCACGGCGGGGGCCGTGCCTTTTGTCTATCGCGGTGATTTGTCGCAGCGCCGGTGGCGCCGCGGATCAGACGCCAAGGTAGTCGAGGATGCCTTCGGCCGCGGTACGTCCTTCGAAGATCGCCGTCACCACTAGGTCGGAACCACGGACCATGTCGCCACCGGCGAAGATCTTCGGGTTGCTGGTCTGGTGCTTGAACTGCGCCTGCGCCGGAGCCACCACGCGGCCCTGGCTGTCGGTGGCGATCTCGAAGCGCTCGAACCACGGCGCCGGACTCGGCCGGAAGCCGAAGGCGATCAGCACGGCTTCCGCCGGGATGATCTCCTCGGAGCCGGGAATCGGTTCGGGGCTGCGGCGTCCGCGGGCGTCCGGCTCGCCGAGACGGGTCTCGACCACCTTCACGCCTTCCACCCGGTCCTCGCCGACGATGGCGATGGGCTGGCGGTTGAAGAGGAACTTCACGCCCTCTTCCTTGGCGTTCTTCACTTCCTTGCGCGAACCCGGCATGTTTTCTTCGTCACGGCGATAGGCACAGGTAACCGACTTGGCGCCCTGGCGGATCGAAGTGCGGTTGCAGTCCATCGCGGTGTCGCCGCCGCCCAGGACCACCACGCGCTTGCCCTTCATATCGACGAAGTCCTCGGCCGACTTCTCGAAGCCGAGGTTGCGGTTCACGTTGGCGATGAGGAAGTCCAGGGCGTCGTGTACGCCCGGCAGGTCCTCGCCGGGGAAACCACCCTTCATGTAGGTGTAGGTGCCCATCCCCATGAACACGGCATCGTACTCATCGAGCAACTGCTCCATGGTCACATCCTTGCCGATCTCGGTGTTCAGGCGGAACTCGATGCCCATGCCGGTGAACACCTCGCGGCGACGGCTGAGGACGTGCTTCTCCAGCTTGAACTCGGGAATGCCGAAGGTCAGCAGGCCGCCGATCTCCGGGTTGCGGTCGAACACCACCGGGGTCACGCCGTTGCGCACCAGCACGTCGGCGCAGCCGAGGCCGGCCGGGCCGGCACCGATCACCGCGACGCGCCTGCCGGTCGGCTTGACCTTGGACAGGTCCGGGCGCCAGCCCATGGCGAAGGCCGTATCGGTGATGTATTTCTCCACCGAGCCGATGGTCACCGCGCCAAAGCCGTCGTTGAGGGTACAGGCACCCTCGCAGAGGCGGTCCTGCGGGCAGACCCGGCCGCAGACTTCCGGCAGGGTGTTGGTCTGGTGCGACAGTTCGGCGGCGGCCAGGATGTTGCCTTCGGAAACCAGCTTCAGCCAGTTCGGGATGAAGTTGTGCACCGGGCACTTCCACTCGCAGTAGGGGTTGCCGCAGCCCAGGCAGCGGTGGGCCTGGTCGGCGGCCTGCTGCGGCTTGAACAGGTCGTGGATCTCCACGAACTCGCGCTTGCGCTGGCGCAGCAGCTTCTTCTTCGGGTCCTTGCGCCCGACTTCGATGAACTGGAAGTCGTTGTTCAGGCGGTCGGAATTCAGACGTTCAGACATATCGAAACCTCATCACAACTTCGGGCGCTTATTGCGGGTTGGCACGGGTGCTGGTCAGCAGCGAACCGAGGCTGGCCGCCTTCGGTTTCACCAGCCAGAACCGACGCAGGTAGTCATCCAGGTTTTCCAGGATGTTCGCGCCCCACTCGCTTGCCGTTTCGTTCACGTACTCGACCAGGACCTTGCGCAGGTGGCTGCGATAGGCCTCCATCGCCTCGCCGCTGATCCGCTGGATTTCCACCAGCTCGTGGTTCACGCGGTCGACGAAAGTGTTGTCCATGTCGAGGACGTAGGCGAAGCCCCCGGTCATGCCGGAGCCGAAGTTGTAGCCGGTCTTGCCCAGCACGCAGACGAAACCGCCGGTCATGTATTCGCAGCAGTGGTCGCCGGTACCTTCCACCACCGCATGGGAACCGGAGTTGCGCACGGCGAAGCGCTCGCCGGCGGTTCCGGCGGCGAACAGCTTGCCGCCGGTGGCGCCGTACAGGCAGGTGTTGCCGACGATGGCCGATTCCTGGGTCTTGAACGGACTGCCCTTGGGCGGGGTGATCACCAGCTTGCCGCCGGTCATGCCCTTGCCTACGTAGTCGTTGGCGTCGCCTTCCAGGTACAGGTGCAGGCCACCGGCGTTCCACACGCCGAAGCTCTGTCCCGCGGTGCCCTTGAAACGGAACACCACCGGTGCCTTGGCCATGCCCTGGTTGCCGTGCAGGCGGGCGATCTCGCCGGATACCCGCGCGCCGATGGATCGGTCGCAGTTGCAGATGTCCAGCTCGTACTCGCCGCCGCTCAGGCCTTCGATGGCGGCCTTCGACAGCTCGACCATCTTCTCGGCCAGCAGGCCCTGGTCGAACGGCGGGTTTTTCTCCACCTCGCAGAACTGCGGCTTGTCGGCCGGGATCAGCTCACTGCCCAGCAACGGAGCGAGATCCAGGTTCTGCTGCTTGGCGGTCTCGCCGGGGAGGATCTCCAGCAGGTCGGTGCGGCCGATCAGCTCGCCCAGGCTGCGCACACCGAGGCGCGCCAGCCACTCGCGGGTTTCCGAGGCAATGAAGGTGAAGAAGTTGATCACCATCGCGGTGGTGCCGATGAAGTGGTCCTTGCGCAGCTTGTCGTTCTGCGTCGCCACGCCGGTGGCGCAGTTGTTCAGGTGGCAGATGCGCAGGTACTTGCAGCCCAGGGCGATCATCGGCGCGGTGCCGAAGCCGAAGCTCTCGGCGCCGAGGATGGCCGCCTTGATCACGTCCAGGCCGGTCTTCAGGCCGCCATCGGTCTGCACCCGGACCTTGCCGCGCAGGTCGTTGCCGCGCAGGGTCTGGTGGGTTTCCGCCAGGCCCAGTTCCCAGGGCGAGCCGGCGTACTTGATCGAGGTGATCGGCGAGGCGCCGGTACCGCCGTCGTAGCCGGAGATGGTGATCAGGTCCGCATAGGCCTTGGCCACGCCGGCGGCGATGGTGCCGACGCCCGGCTCCGACACCAGCTTCACCGATACCAGCGCCTGCGGGTTGACCTGCTTGAGGTCGAAGATCAGCTGCGCCAGGTCTTCGATGGAGTAGATGTCGTGGTGCGGCGGCGGCGAGATCAGGGTCACGCCGGGCACCGCATAGCGCAGGCGGGCGATCAGGCCGTTGACCTTGCCGCCCGGCAACTGGCCGCCCTCGCCGGGCTTGGCGCCCTGGGCCACCTTGATCTGCAGGACCTCGGCGTTGACCAGGTATTCCGGGGTCACGCCGAAGCGGCCGGTAGCCACCTGCTTGATCTTCGAACTCTTCAGCGTGCCGTAGCGCGCCGGGTCCTCGCCGCCCTCGCCAGAGTTGGAGCGACCGCCCAGGGTGTTCATCGCCTCGGCCAGCGCCTCGTGGGCCTCCGGCGACAGCGCGCCGAGGGAAATCCCGGCGGCATCGAAGCGCTTGAAGATGGCTTCCAGCGGCTCCACCTCGTCGAGCGCCAGCGGCTGCGCGGTGGTCTTCACCTGCAACAGGTCGCGGATCATCGACACCGGGCGCTGGTCCACCAGCGCGGTGTATTCCTTGAACTTCTCGTAGTCGCCCTGCTGCACGGCAGCCTGCAGGGTATTCACCACATCCGGGTTGTAGGCGTGGTATTCGCCGCCATAGACGAACTTCAGCAAGCCGCCCTGCTGGATCGGCTTGCGGTTGCTCCAGGCCTCGGCGGCCAGGAGCTTCTGCTCGTTCTCGATATCGACGAAGCGCGCGCCCTGGATGCGGCTGGCGACTCCGGTGAAGCACAGGTCGGTGACCTCGTCGGACAGGCCCACAGCCTCGAACAGCTGCGCGCCACGGTAGGACGCGACGGTGGAGATGCCCATCTTCGAGAGAATCTTCATCAGGCCCTTGGAGATCCCCTTGCGGTAGTACTTGAACACCTCGTAGAGGTCGCCCAGCACTTCACCGGTGCGGATCAGGTCGGCCAGCACCTCGTAGGCGAGGAACGGATAGACCGCCGAGGCGCCGAAGCCGATCAGCACCGCGAAATGGTGCGGATCGCGGGCGGTGGCGGTCTCCACCAGGATGTTGGAGTCGCAGCGCAGCCCGGTCTGCACCAGGCGGTGGTGCACCGCGCCGACGGCCAGGGCAGCATGCACCGGCAGTTTGCCGGGAGCGATATGGCGGTCGCTGAGGATCAGCAGCACCTTGCCGCCGCGCACGGCTTCCTCGGCCTGGTCGGCGATGTTGCGCACCGCGGCCTCCAGGCCCATCGACTCGTCGTAGTTGAGGTCGATGAAGTGGCGGTCGAAGCCCGGGCGGTCCAGGGTCATGATGGTCCGCCACTTCGCCGGCGAGATCACCGGAGTGGTGAGGATCGCCTGGTTGGCATGGTGCGGGGCTTCCTCGAAGATGTTCTGCTCGACGCCCAGGCAGGTTTCCAGGGACATCACGATGGCTTCGCGCAGCGGGTCGATCGGCGGGTTGGTGACCTGGGCGAATTGCTGGCGGAAGTAATCGTACGGAGAGCGGATGCGCCGGGAGAGGATCGCCATCGGCGTATCGTCGCCCATGGAGCCAACCGCTTCCTGGCCCTGCTCACCGAGCGGACGCAGCACCTGGTCACGCTCCTCGAAGGTGACCTGGAACATCTTCATGAATTGCTTGAGCTGGTCGGCGTCGTAGCTGGCCACGCCATGGTCGTCGTCCAGGGTCGCCTGGATGCGCAGGGCATTCTGCCGCAGCCATTGCTTGTAGGGATGGCGCGACTTCAGGCGGTTGTCGATGTCGTCGCTGTGCAGGACCTGGCCGGTCTCGGTGTCCACCGCGAGGATCTGCCCCGGACCGACGCGACCCTTGGCGATGACGTCCTCGGGCTTGTAGTCCCAGACGCCGATTTCCGAGGCCAGGGTGATGTAGCCGTTCTTCGTGGTGACCCAGCGCGACGGGCGCAGGCCATTGCGGTCGAGCAGGCAGACGGCATAGCGACCGTCGGTCAGCACGACGCCGGCGGGGCCATCCCAGGGCTCCATATGCAGCGAGTTGTACTCGTAGAACGCGCGCAGGTCGGCGTCCATGGTCTCGACGTTCTGCCAGGCCGGCGGGATGATCATGCGCAGGCCGCGGAACAGGTCCATGCCGCCGGTGACCATCAGTTCGAGCATGTTGTCCATGCTCGACGAGTCGGAGCCGACGCGGTTCACCAGCGGGCCTAGCTCTTCCAGGTCGGGGATCAGTTCGTTGGTGAACTTGGTCCGCCGCGCCTGGGCCCAGTTGCGGTTGCCGGTGATGGTGTTGATCTCGCCGTTGTGGGCGAGGAAGCGGAAAGGCTGCGCCAGCGGCCATTTCGGCAGGGTGTTGGTGGAGAAGCGCTGGTGGAATACGCAGATCGCGGTCTGCAGGCGCTCGTCGCCAAGGTCCGGATAGAAGGCGGCCAGGTCGGCCGGCATCATCAGGCCCTTATAGATGATGGTCTTGTGCGAAAAGCTGCAGATGTAGTGGTCGCTGTCGGCGGCGTTGGCCACCGACGAGCGGCGCCGTGCGCTGAACAGCTTGATGGCGAAGTCCTGGTCGCTCAGGCCGGCGCCGCCGATGAACACCTGTTCGATCTGCGGCAGGCGCTCCAGCGCCAGGCGGCCGAGAACGCTGGTATCGATCGGCACCTTGCGCCAGCCGACCAGCTCCAGTCCGGCGGCGACGATCTCGCGATTCATGTTCTCGCGTGCCGCCTCGGCTTTCACCGGGTCCTGGTTGAAGAACACCATGCCCACCGCGTATTGCTCGGGCAGGTCGACAGAAAAGGCTTCCCTGGCGACGGCACGCAGGAACAGGTCGGGCTTCTGGATCAGCAGCCCGCAGCCGTCCCCGGTCTTGCCATCGGCATTGATCCCACCGCGGTGGGTCATGCAGGTCAGTGCTTCGATTGCGGTTTGCAGAAGTTGATGGCTCGGCTCGCCCTGCATATGGGCGATCAGGCCAAATCCGCAGTTATCCTTGAACGTTTCAGGATGGTACAGACCTGCTTTCATAAGGAACTCTCACCGGCAAAACTTTTTTAGTCATCTACTTCGCCTGTCACCCGCTCATGCGGCGAGTTTTCGACAGGCAAAGGGAGGCCATTGTACATAGGTGCACAAGGCCTCACAAATTTTGCGGCGAGAAAATGAAATTCAATGTCGCCAAAATGAAAGACGAAACCCGCCGGTCATGCTAACGACTAGCGAGTTTCGTCAAGAGGCGACGGCAGGTCGGATCAATGCGCCTGGCCGATCTCCTGCTGGATGCTGGCGAAGGTACGCGGCCACGGCTTGCCGGCCTGCACCTTGGACGGCAGTTTTTTCACTGCGGCCAGGGCGGCGGCACGGTTCGGGAAGCTGCCATAGGTGACGACGTAGAACGGCTTGCCTTGCAGGGTTTTCTTGAAGTAGCGGAAATCGCCGCCGCCCTGCTGGCGAATGAACGCCTGGGCATTGGCTTCGGAGCCGGTACCGAGGATCTGCAGGGCGAAGTTACCACCAGACTGGTTGCGATACCACTGGCTTCCCGCACCGCCACCGCTGGCCGGCTTGGCGGCCGGAGCCGGGGCCGGCTTCGCCGCAGCGGTGGTGGCCGGCTTGCTCGCCGCCGGCTTGGCCGGAGCGGGGGCCGGGGCCGGCTTGCTGGCCGGGGCGCTGGCGACCGGCGCGGCCGGTGCCGGGGTCTGCGTCGGAGTCGGAGTCGGGGTCGCCGCAGGCGCGGTCGGTTCGGTCGGCGCCGGCGGCACCGGATGCATCGGCGTGACGCCGTTGTTGGCCAGCGGCGTCACCGGAGGAGCCGAGCTGGAAACGGTAGGCGGCACCGCGGCGGACGGCAGGCCGCCTTCGTCGTCGCCACCTTGCCCGGCGGCCTGGGCCAGCGGCTCGCGAATGACCGGCTGCGACTCGCCGACCAACGGTAGCGGCAACGGCTGGCTGGAGCCGTTGAACTCCACGGCCGGGCCGCTGCCCGGCTGCTGGGCCTGGGCCGGCGTAGCGCCATTCATGGACAATTCGGTAGAGGCGGTCTGCGGCGCCTCCGGCTTGCTCTTGCCTTGCATGAACCAGGCGGCGATCACGCCGATGGCCACGACCGCAAGAATCACCAGATGCTTCTTGGGCAAGTTGAAAGACCCTCCGGTTGCCTTGCGCGCTGCGCCACGATTGGCCAGCATCGCTTCGATCAGGGCATCGCGGGCGACCTGGTTGATCGCTCCCGGCCAGCCTTCCGACTGCTCGTGGATGTCCACCAGCAGGTCGTTGGAAATCAGCTCGATGCCCTGCCCGGCGCCCTCGAGACGCTGGGCCAGGTAGTCGCGGGTTTCCTCTTCGCTGTATGGCTGCAACTCGATGGCATGGAAGCGCTCCTCACCCTCGGAAAACACCTCCAGGCGCGGCAGCAACGACGGCTCACCGAACAGGAATACATGCAGGCGTCCCTCGTTGGTGCCGGAAGCCAGCAGCAACAGCACTTCCAGCGCGCTGTCCTGGAGCTGCTCGGCATCGTCCACCATCAGGTAGACGTCCTGCCCGGTGATCGCCAGCTGCGCCACCTTGGTCAGGATCGCCTCCAGGCTCGCCTGGTTGATGCTCAGGCCCTGCGCCACCTGGCGCAGCAACGAAGTCTCGTCGGCGGCGGTGCGCGCCGAGATCACCACGCTGAGGACCGCATCCTTGTTGGTGCTGGCCACCAGCGCCTGGCGCAGCAGGGTCTTGCCGCTGCCCAGGGGCCCGGTGACCAGCAGCAGGAGCTGGCTGTAGCGGGCCAGATGGTGCAACTGGCCGAGCACCGGCTTGCGCTGCGCCGGGAAGAACTTGAAACCCGGAACGCGCGGCGCGAACGGGTCGTGACTGAATTGGTAGTGGCCCAGGAAGGCCTCATCGGCATGCAAGCTGGTCATGGGACCTCATTCATCTCCAAGCTGGTCGGCCAAGGCCCGATAGTCGGTGCGCAGGGTCGCGTCCAAGATCTCACGGGGAAAATCGCCGGTGACCACGGCATTCCCCAGTCCTTGCAGCAAAACCAGACGCAGGCGGCCATCGAGCACTTTCTTGTCGACGGCCATGTGTTCCATAAAATCTTCCGCCGTCATCTCGGCCGGCGGTACCACGGGCAGGCCAGCCCGGCGCAGCAGACGGATACCGCGATCGCGCTCGGCGGCGCTCAGCCAACCCAACCGATGCGACATCTCGAGTGCCATCACGGTTCCCGCCCCTACCGCTTCGCCGTGCAACCAGACGCCGTAACCTTGCTGGGTCTCGATCGCGTGACCGAAGGTATGGCCGAGGTTCAGCGTGGCACGCACGCCCGACTCGCGCTCGTCGGCGCCCACCACGCGGGCCTTCGCCGCGCAAGAGCGCTCGATGGCCTCGGTGACAACGGTCGGCTCCAGTGCCAGCAAGGCATCCATGTGCTCTTCCAGCCAGGTGATGAACGGTTCGTCGCAAATGAAACCGTACTTGATCACCTCCGCCAGCCCGGCGGACAGCTCGCGGGACGGCAGCGTCTTCAGCGACGCGGTGTCAATGACCACCGCCTGGGGCTGGTAGAACGCACCGATCATATTCTTGCCCAACGGATGGTTGATCCCGGTCTTGCCGCCCACCGAGGAGTCGACCTGGGACAACAGGGTGGTCGGCACCTGGATGAAGTTGACCCCACGCTGGTAGCAGGCCGCGGCGAAACCGGCCATGTCACCGATGACGCCGCCGCCCAGGGCGATCAGGGTAGTCTTGCGGTCATGCCGCTCCTTCAGCAGGGCATCGAAGATCAGTTGCAGGGTTTCCCACTGCTTGTAGGCCTCGCCGTCGGGCAGCACCACAGGGGTGACCTCGTGGCCTTGCAGTGCCTTGAGCAGAGTTTCCAGATAGAGAGGAGCGACCGTTTCGTTGCTGATCACCGCGACCCGGCGACCGACGATATGCGGCGCGAACCAGCGGGCGTCGCCCAGCAGGTTTTCACCGATGTAAATGGGATAGCTACGCTCGCCTAGATCGACGTGAAGTGTGCGCATGAGGCCCCCAGACAGGAAAGGGCAATAGGATAACGCAATTCGCCGCGCCTCAGCGGGGCGGCAACTTGCGCAGGCGTTCGAGAATTTCCTGGACGACCAGGCGCGGCGGCCTTTCGTCGGTCTCCACCACCACATCGGCGATTTCGCGGTAGAGCGGGTCGCGCAGCGCCATCAGGTCGCGGAGGATCTGTCCCGGGTTGGGCTTCTGCAACAAGGGGCGGTTGCGGTCCCGCGCCGTGCGCGCGATCTGGTGCTCGACCGAGGCATGCAGGTACACAACCCGGCCACCGGCGCGCAGCACCTGGCGGTTACCGTCGCGCATCACCGCCCCGCCGCCGGTGGCGATCACCATGCCGTCGGCGGCGCAGAGTTCGGTGAGCATGGCCTGCTCGCGCTCGCGGAAACCGACCTCGCCCTCGACATCGAAGATCCATGGGATATTCGCGCCGCACCGCTGTTCGATCTCCTTGTCGGAGTCCTTGAACGCGAGATGCAGCTCCTTGGCGAGCAGGCGCCCGATGGTGCTCTTTCCAGCACCCATCGGGCCGACGAGGATCAGGTTGACCACGTTGTTCGATATCAGCGACCGATTGCGATGGCCTGATTATTCATGATCCGCGGTGTCAGGAAAACCAGAAGTTCGTTTTTCCGGTCGGTGACGGTATCACGCCGGAACAGCCGCCCCAGGTAAGGCAGTTCGCCGAGGAACGGCACCTTCTCCACCGACTTGCTCTGCTCGTTACTGAACACGCCGCCGATGACGATGGTCTCGCCGTCGTTGACCAGGATCTTGGCGTTGACCTCGTTCTTGTTGATAGGAGGTACGCCGTTCAACATATTCTGGTAATCCGGCGCGTCCTTGGTCACCTTCACTTCGACGATGATCCGGTTGTCCGGGGTGATCTGCGGGGTCACCTCGAGGGACAGCGCGGCTTCCTTGAACGAGGTGCTGGTAGCGCCGCTGGAACTGGCCTCCTGGTAGGGGACTTCCGAGCCCTTGAGGATCTTCGCGGTTTCCTTGTCCGAGGTCACGACCTTGGGTTGGGAGACGATCTCGCCGTTGCCGGTCTTTTCCATCGCCGACAGTTGCAGGTCGAGGATGATGTTGTCGGTGATGAAGCCGATGCCGATCCCGGAGGTAGCATCCTTGGCACCGAGGTCGACGAACGGCGACGGCGACTTGCTGGTACCCGTGGTCGGGAAGGTACAGCTACCGGCGATCGGGCCGCAGTTCATGCCGTCCTCGTCCTTGATCCCGATATTGCCGTCCTTCCCGTAGCCGCTCCAGTTGCCCTTGTGATAAGCGCCGCCCCAGCGCACACCGAGACTCTTGTCGTAACCGACGTTGGCCTCGACGATGCGTGCCTCGATCATCACCTGGCGCACCGGAATATCCAGCTGCGAAACGATCCGCCGCAGTTCGTCCAGTCGCTCCTGGGGCTGATAGGCGATGATGCTGTTGGTGCGGTCGTCGACGGTGATCGAGCCGCGCCCGCCTTCCTTGCCTTCCTGGCCACCATCGCTGGTCACCGACTGGAACAGCTTGGCGATGTCCGCGGCCTTGGCGTAGTTCACCTGGATCAGTTCCCGGCGCAGTGGCGCCAACTCGGCGATCTGCTTCTGCGCTTCCAGCTCCTGGCGCTCACGGGCGGCGATCTCGTCGGCCGGGGCCACCAGCAGTACGTTGCCGAGCTTGCGCTTGTCCAGGCCCTTGGTCTTCAGTACCAGGTCCAGCGCCTGGTCCCACGGCACGTTCTGCAGGCGCAGGGTGATATTGCCCTGCACGGTATCCGAGGCCACCAGATTCAGGTCGGTGAAGTCGGCGATCAGTTGCAGTACCGAACGCACGTCGATGTCCTGGAAGTTCAGCGACAGTTTCTCGCCGGTATAGGCGAAATTGTCCTTCTTGCGCCGCTCGGCATCTTCCGTGGTCATCGGCTTGATGCTGACGGTCAGGCGATTGTCGGTCTGGTAGACCAGGTAGTCGTAGAGCCCGCTCGGCTCGATGGTGATGCTGGTACGGTCGGATTGCGCGCTGGCGTTGACGAACTGCACCGGCGTGGCGAAGTCCTTGACGTCCAGGCGAACCCGCAGCGCATCCGGCAGCTGGGTCTTGGCGAAGTCCAGGCGGATCTTGCCGCCCTGCTCCTGGATATCCGGGCTCAAGGTCGGGTCGGACAGGTCGATGACCACGTTGCCCTCGCCCTTTTCGCCACGCTGGAAATCGATGTTGCGGATGGCACGACCCGCCGGCACGTACGGCTTGGGCTTGATCGGCTGGGCATAGCTGGCCGGAGCCGGGCTTGCCTTGACCGGAGCGGCGGAAGCGACGCTGGCGCCGGCCGGCGAATTGCCGACCACCACGAAGAGGTTGTTGCCTTCCACCCGAGTGGTGTAGGACGACAGCGCGGTCAGGTTGATGATCAACCGTGTGCGATCCTTCGCCTCGACCACCGTGACGCTGCGCGTATTGCCCACGCTCAGCTCGCGATTCTTGGTGCCGAGCTTGTTCTGCACCCCCGGCAGATCGAGGGCGATTCGCGCCGGCTGCTCGATGGTATAGCCACGCGGCGCGGCGACGGGCTCGTCGAACTGCAGCTTTAGCTCGACCCGGTCGCCAGGCAGTGCCGCCACGTCGAGTTTCTCCAGGTCCGCGGCGAGCAATGCCGGCGCGAACATGGCGGCCAGCAAAGCGATCCCGAGGCGCGAGAGGCCACTGTTCATCGTCCGACTCCGTTGTACAGACTGCTGTTGGTTATGCATGTTTTTCCCCGCCCTCAGGAGCGTTCCTTGAGAGTCAGGCTGCGCGGACGCTCCAGCCAGTTCCCCTCTCCGTCAGGAACGATTTCGATCACGTCTATTTTTCCTTCGCTGATGCCGACGACCTTGCCGTCGTTGCGCCCCAGGTAGTCCCCGACCCTCACCCGGTGCACGCCACCCGCGCCCTTCACCAGGGCGAAGGTGCCCTGGGCGTTGGACAGGGTGCCGACCATCTCGAAGGTCTCGATGTTGAAGCCTTCCAGGAACTGCTTGACCCGCGTCTCATCGGGCTTGATCACCTTGTTGCCCTTCTGCCGCACGGTCAGGTCGATCTTCACCGGCGGCTGGAACGGGCTGCGTAGCGACGCGGCGCTATAGGTGAAGGCCTCGTACGGCTGGAACTTCGGCAACGGCTCGATGGTACCCTTGGGTCGGGCGCGAACCTCGACCATGTAGGACTGCAGATCGGCGAAATCGGAACCGCCGCCGCATCCGGCCAGGCTGGCGAGCAGCAGGCTGCTCAGAATCAGGCGGGCTCTCATTTCTTCAGCCCCTTGTCGTTGTAGCGATAGGTCTTGGCCAGGATGCTCATGCGCAGCTTGGACGTGCTGCCGGGCGCGACCGGCTTGATCTCGAAGTCATGCAGGGTGACGATCCGCGGCAGGCTGGATACGCCGCTGACGAAGGTCGCCAGGTCGTGGTAGCCGCCGACCACGCTGATCTGGATCGGCAGCTCGATGTAGAACTGCTGGGCAACCTCGGGAAGCAGCTTGATTTCCTCGAACTCAAGGCCGCTGCCCAGGCCGGTACGAGTGATGTCCTCGAGCAGCCCGGGTACCTCGGTGTCGCTGGGCAACTGCCGCAGCAAGGCGCCGAAGGACTCTTCCATCTCCTTCATCTGTGCCTTGTAGGCTTCCAGGTTCGCGGCCTGGAAGGCCTTGGTGGAGAACTGCTGCTTGAGCGTCTCCTCTTCCGCGGCCTGCTGTTCGAGCTGAGCCTGCATGTCGCTCAGATGGAAGTTGTAGCCCAGCGCCAGGACCGCCGCGGTCAGCAGCACGCAGACGATGACCTTGACCGCCGCCGGCCAGGAACCGATGTTGTTCAGGTCAAGATCGTTGATATCGATCTTGCGCAGACTTTCCAGGGAACTGGCCAGACTCATTTCTTGGCTCCTTGCGCAACCCCATGCTTCGCCTTGGCGTCTTCCTCGCCGGGCTGCGTCTGCTGCACGGTCAGTTGGAACACGTTGGCCTGGTCCACCGCGCCCTGGGTCACCGCCTTGACCTCGTTCAGGGTCGGAGCGGTCAGCCACTCGGACGCGTCCATGTTGCGCATGAGATTGGAAACGCGGTTGTTGGACTCGGCCGCGCCGGCGATGGCGATGTTCTTGCCGGTCATCTTCAGGTCGGTGAAATACACGCCGTCGGGCAAGGTCCGCACGAGCTGGTCGAACACCCGTCCGATGATGGGACGGTTGCCCTGCAGGTCCTGGATGATCTTCATCCGCTCGAGCAATTGCTGGCGCCGCGACTTCAGTTCGCTGATTTCCTTGATCCGGGCGTCGAGTACGACGATTTCCTTGCGCAGGAAGTCGTTGCGGGCGTTCTGGTTCTCGATGGCCGCGGTGAAGTACTGGTCGCCAAGGAATACCAGCGCAGCCGATGCCACCAGGACGCCGCCAAGAATCACCAGGAACTGCTGCTTGCGCTGCTCGCGCAGCTCTTCGCGCCAGGGTAGAAGGTTAATCCGTGCCATCAGTCGAAACTCCTCAACGCCAGGCCGCAGGCGATCATCAACGCCGGAGCGTCGCTGGCCAGGGCGCCGGCATTCACCTTGCCGTTCAGCGCCATGTCGGCGAACGGGTTGGCGACCAGGGTCGGGGTGCCGATCTTCTGCTGGATCAACCGATCGAGATCCTGGATAGACGCCGTACCGCCCGCCAGGACGATGTAATCGACGTCGTTGAACTGTCCGGCGGCGAAGAAGAACTGCAGCGAGCGGGAAACCTGCTGCACCACGGCGTCCTTGAACGGACGCAGAACTTCGCTGTCGTAGTCATCCGGAAGACCGCCCTGCTTCTTGGCGAGGCCGGCTTCCTCCACCGAGAGTCCGTAACGCCGCTGGATCTCCTCGGTGAGCTGGCGACCGCCGAACAGCTGTTCGCGGGTATAGATGGTGCGTCCGTTGTGCAGGACGCTCAGGGTGGTCATGGTCGCGCCGATGTCCACTACCGCCACGGTCAACTGGTCGGTGTCGGCACCCAGCTGGCTGCTCAGCAGCGCATAGGAGCGCTCCAGCGCGTAGGCCTCGACGTCGACCACCTTGGCGGTCAGGCCGGCCAGCGCCAGGGCCGCTTCGCGAACCTCGACGTTCTCTTTCCGACAGGCGGCCAGGAGTACGTCCACGCGCTCGGGATTGCGCGCGGAGAGCCCCTGGACCTCGAAGTCGATGGCGACTTCCTCCAGCGGATAGGGGATGTACTGGTCGGCCTCGATCTTCAGCTGGTTTTCCAGTTCATCCTCGGAAAGCCCGGCCTCCATCTCGATGGTCTTGGTGATCACCGCCGAACCGGCGACGGCGACCACGGCCGACTTCAGGTTGGTTTTCGCCTTGACCAGCACCCGTGACAACGCCTGGCCGACCCCTTCCAGCTCGACGATGTTCTTTTCCACGACTGCATTCGGCGGAAGCGGCTCGACGGCATAGGCCTCCACTTTGTAGCGGCCTCCGGAGCGGCTCAACTCAAGGAGCTTTACCGAGGTCGAGCTGATGTCGATCCCCAGCAAGGTGTTCGCTTTCTTCTTTATGAGCCCTAGCACGACCAATTCCCTATTAGCGTTCAATACTTACGAACGATTCTTCTTTTTTCACATTAGATACCAGAGCCGAAGGCCAGGCAAATGGCTAGGTCACAGAAAAATTGCTTATAATGTGAACAGCTTTTGCCTTTTTCCTGTCCTATTCGCTTAACTCTTTCTTTTTCCTGGAAATCCGAAACTACCCATGCGCCTGCTGAAGTTCCTGTGGTGGACTTGCGTCACCCTGATTTGTGGAGTGCTGCTCAGTTTCAGCGGCGCCTATCTCTATCTGAGTCCCAGCCTGCCCTCGGTGGAAGCTCTGCGTAACGTCCAGCTGCAGATCCCCCTCAAGGTCTACAGCGAGGACGGCAAGCTGATCTCCGAGTTCGGCGAGATGCGCCGGACACCGATCCGCTTCGCTGACATCCCGCAGGACTTCATCCATGCCCTGCTGTCCGCCGAGGACGACAATTTCGCCAACCATTATGGCGTCGATGTGAAAAGCCTAATGCGCGCCGCCGCGCAATTATTGAAAAGCGGTCACATCCAGACTGGCGGCAGCACCATCACCATGCAGGTAGCGAAGAACTACTTCCTTACCAATGAAAGAAGCTTCTCGCGAAAGATCAATGAAATCCTCCTGGCTCTGCAGATCGAGCGACAGCTGACCAAGGACGAGATCCTCGAGCTTTACGTCAACAAGATCTACCTGGGCAACCGTGCCTATGGCATCGAGGCTGCCGCACAGGTCTATTACGGCAAGCCGATCAAAGACTTGAGCCTGGCCGAGATGGCGATGATCGCCGGCCTGCCGAAAGCGCCCTCGCGCTACAACCCGCTGGTCAACCCGACCCGCAGTACGGAGCGGCGCAACTGGATCCTCGAGCGCATGCTCAAGCTCGGCTTCATCGACCAGCAGCGCTACCAGGCCGCCGTCGAGGAGCCGATCAACGCCTCCTACCACGTGCAGACCCCCGAACTGAATGCGCCCTACATTGCCGAGATGGCACGTGCCGAGATGGTCGGCCGCTACGGCAGCGAGGCCTATACCGAGGGCTACAAGGTCATCACCACGGTCCGCAGCGACCTGCAGAACGCCGCCAGCCAATCGGTCCGCGACGGCCTCATCGACTATGACCAGCGCCACGGCTACCGCGGCCCGGAGACCCGCCTACCGGGCCAGACCCGCGATGCCTGGCTCAAGCACCTGGGCCAGCAACGCAGCATCGGCGGCCTGGAGCCGGCGATCGTCACCCAGGTGGAAAAGAGCGGGATCATGGTGATGACCCGCGACGGCAAGGAAGAAGCCGTGACCTGGGACAGCATGAAATGGGCACGCCCCTTCCTCAGCAACAACAGCATGGGCCCGATGCCGCGCCAGCCCGCCGACGTGGCCCAGGCCGGCGACCAAATCCGCGTGCAGCGCCAGGAAGACGGCACCCTGCGCTTCGTACAGGTTCCCGCCGCACAGAGCGCGCTGATCTCCCTGGACCCGAAGGACGGGGCGATCCGCTCGCTGGTCGGCGGCTTCTCCTTCGAGCAGAGCAACTACAACCGCGCGATCCAAGCCAAGCGCCAGCCGGGCTCCAGTTTCAAGCCGTTCATCTACAGCGCGGCCCTGGACAATGGTTTCACCGCCGCCAGCCTGGTCAACGATGCGCCGATCGTGTTCGTCGACGAGTACCTGGACAAGGTCTGGCGACCGAAGAACGACACCAACACCTTCCTCGGCCCGATCCCGCTGCGCGAAGCCCTGTACAAGTCCCGCAACATGGTCTCGATCCGCGTCCTGCAGGGCCTGGGCATCGAGCGGGCGATCAGCTACATCACCAAGTTCGGCTTCCAGCGCGACGAACTGCCGCGCAACTTCTCCCTGGCCCTGGGTACCGCGACAGTCACACCGATGGAAATCGCCGGCGCCTGGAGCGTATTCGCCAACGGCGGCTACAAGGTCAATCCGTACGTCATCGAACGCATCGAGAGCCGCGACGGACAGGTGCTGTAC
>NZ_SCND01000088.1:0-17792 GCF_005503585.1 Pseudomonas sp. 2VD | reverse complement strand
CTTCCCCGGTCCCCGGCCCTATACGGGTACGCGGACTCGCGTTTTCCCTCTAGCTGTGATTTCTACAGGAATGTCCGTCTTTTCAAGGAGTTAGGCATGGGTCGCAGAGTGACGAAGGCCGATCTGGCCGAGATCGTCGGGCGCGACGAACGCACCTTGAGCCGGTGGCAGCGTGAGGGAATGCCGGTGGTGTCGGTTGGGCTCGGTCGCGGGAACGAGAACGAGTACGACACCGAAGACGTGATCGGCTGGCTGGTGCAGGTCGCCGCCCTCAACGGCAAGAAAGAATCGGTACGGGACCGCCTGGACAGGCTGCGCGCCGACCGCGAGGAGATCGCCCTGGCCCGCGATGTGGGCGAGGTGGCGTTGGTGGCCGACATGGCGACTGCTTACGAAGCGATGATCACTGCGGCCAAGGTCGAGTTGCTCAACACCTACCCCGATGCGCTGGCGGCATCGCTATCGGCCCGCTATGGCATTGAGGTCGACGAAAGCCTGATTCGCGAACCGATGGAAGAGACCCTAAGGAAACTGGCCGAGTATGAACCGGATGACGCCCCGTCAGACGGGGATACTGACTACGCGCTCCCTGAAGAGGGCTTTGAAGAAGACGGCGATTAACGCCGTTCGCCGCATGGCGCGCAAGTGGTCTCCGCCGCCGCGGATGAGCATTGCCGAGTGGGCACGGAAGTATCGTTGGCTGTCTCCCGAGGAGGCGGCGAAGCCTGGCCCCTATCGGTTCGAGGTGACCCCCCATCTGGTGTGGCCGGGTGGTCCTCTGGAGGCCCTGGACGATCCGAATGTGACCGAGGTAGTCGGGCGCAAGTCCGCCCAGGTCGCATGGACCTCCGGCGTGCTGGGCAACGCCCTCGGCAAGTGGATCGATCTTGACCCCTCGCCGATCCTGATCCTGTTTCCGAAGGCTGAAGCTGCGAAGCAGTATGTGGCCGAGAAACTGGAGCCGATGGTGGAGGCCACACCTCGGCTACGCAAGAAGATCGATCTTCGCAGCCGCAAGCTCCAACAGCGGCAAGATTTCAAGCGCTTCCCCGGTGGCTTCCTGAAGCTGGTCGGCTCCAACAGCCCCTCCAGCGTGAAGTCAACGCCGGTACCCCGTGTCGGCGTCGAGGAGCCCGACGACTGCAACCTGAACCTGAGGGGGCAGGGCGACAGTATCAAGCTGGCCAAGGAGCGGCTGAAGACCTACCGACGATCCAAGGTGATCATCGGCGGCACGCCGACGCTCAAGGGGCTGTCGGCCATCGATGCCGAGTACGAGCTGTCGGATAAGCGCATTGCCATGGTTCCTTGCCACGACTGCGGCCAGGAACACGAACTGAGCTTCGATCACCTGCACTGCCCGGAAGATCCGACGCAGTATCACGAAGTGTACGGGCACAAGCGCCCCGAGCTGGCCTACTACGCCTGCCCGCACTGCGGGTCGGTGTGGGACGACGCGCAGAAGAACGCGAACCTACAGCATGGCCGCTGGGTGGCGACGGCTGAGTTTCGCGGTATAGCCGGCTACGACATGAACGAGCTGATCGCGACGTTCTACGGCTCACGCTTCGCAGTGCTGATGGAGAAGTGGCTACAGGCCGAGCATGCCGCCGCCCAGGGCAACATCGGCCCCATGATCGCCTTCGTGAACAGCTCGAAGGGTGAAAGCTACGAGTTCAAGAGCAATGCGCCTGGGATCGAGGAGCTGGTGAAGCGCGCCAAGGCTTACGGCGAATGGACGGCACCGGCTGGCGTGCTGCTGGCTACCGCAGGGGTGGACGTACAAGGCGACCGCCTGGCGGTGATTGTCGTCGGTTGGGGGCGTGGGGAGGAGTCCTGGCGCCTGTTCTGGAACGAGCTGCGCGGCAACCCGGCCGACCCCAGCGATGGGGTCTGGTCTGAACTGGATGCGCTGCTGGCAAAGCCGATCCCGATGGAGGGCGGCGGCGAGCTGGCTATATCGGCGGTGAGCATCGACAGCTCTGACGGGAACACCAACCACGCCGTCTACGCCTACGTCCGGGACCGCCAGCGCTTCAACATCATGGCGATCAAGGGGGCCTCCCGCGATAGCCTGGAGAAAGAGATTTTCTCCCGGCCGTCTGCCTCGGTGGACACCGCCCGCGACAACACCAAGGCCGCGAAGTACGGCCTGCGGGTGTACATCGTCGGCACGCACAAGGCCAAGACCCTGCTCGATTCCCGTGTGCGCCTGGTGGGTGCTGGGGCGGGGCGGATGCACTGGTACAGCGATATCCGCCAAGACTACTTCGAGCAGTTCACCAACGAGGTGTTGGCGCCGCACCCACGCATCCCCACCAAGATGATTTGGCAGAAGAAGGCGGGTCGGCGTAACGAGGCGCTGGATTGCGAGGTGTATGCCCTGCATGCCGCGCGCAGCCTGAAAACCCACCTTCTGCGGGATGACGAATGGGATGCCCTGGAGCGCCAGGTGCGGCAACCCACATTGTTCAGTGGCGACCAGCCCGTGGCACCTATGCCCAAGCGGGCGGTGCCACGCGGTCGCGGTACACGCAGCCGGGTCGGCTGACTGAGGGAAATCATGACCACAGCGAAACAGCGCCTGGAGGAAGTCCGGGCGGCGATATCTGACGTCCTGTCAAAGGGGCAGCGCCTGAAGCGTGGCGAGCGTGAGGTGTACAAAGCCGAGCTGGCGTCTCTGCGGATGCTGGAACAACAGTATGCCGCGGCCGCCGCTCAGGAAGAGGCCGCCCAGCACGGGCGGGGTCGTAACCGCGTTTACTACCTGAAGATCTGACCATGGGCTTTTTCCGACGCTCACCCGAGCAACAACTGATGCGCGAAGCCCTTCGTCTGGCCAAGGCGGCGGCCAGGCCCTCGGCGCCGATGGCGCAGGGGGGCGGCGGTGGCACGGAAACGCGCTGGCGGGGAGCTTCACGCATGCTCCGCAGCATGGCCAGTTGGATTCCTGGCCTGGGTAGTCCTCGTCGAGACCTGAACCGCGGCGAGCGCAATATGCTGATCGCCCGTTCTCGGGATGCCCTGCGTAACCACCTGATCGCGCGGGCGGTCGTGATGCGCCTGCGCACGAACGTGGTTGGTACGGGGCTGGTCTGCCGGGCGCAGGTCGACCACCAGGCGCTCGGGATCTCCGGTGAAGAAGCGGAGCGCCTGAATGCGCAACTGGATTGGATCTGGAACCACTACGCCGACAGCCCAGCCGAGTGCGATGCCGAGGCGACGTTGAACCACTATCAGCTCCAGGCGCTGACCCTGGTGTCGTCGCTGGTCGGCGGCGATGTGCTGGTGGCAACGCCCTTCGAGGAGCGGCCCGGCTGCATCTTCGGCACGCGCCTGCAATTGATCGAGGCCGAGCGCGTTTGCAATCCCGGACACGGCCTGGATAGCGCCGGGCTGGTCGATGGCATCGAGTCCAACGGACTCGGCGCACCGGTTGCCTATCACGTCTGCTCGGGCTACCCGAACGACCTGCCGACTGCCGGGCCGCTAACCTGGCAGCGTCTACCGGCATTCGGTGCGCAGACCGGACGGCGCCGGGTGTTGCACGTCATGTCCGACAAGGAACGGCCCGGCCAGAAGCGCGGCGCGCCGTACCTGGCGCCGGTGCTGGAGCCGTTGCAGAAGCTGGAGCGCTACAGCAGCGCCGAGCTTATGGCGGCGGTGATCTCGGCAATGTTCACCGTGTTCATCAAGAAGGGCTCCGACTACAACAACGCCGGCGGCCTGCCGATGACGGGCCTGGTGAACGGTGGTGGCAGTGCCTCCACCGACGACGAAGCGCCGGCCCTGGAGCTGGGCGAGGGGGCGGTGGTTGACCTGGGCGAGGGCGAAGAGCCTGTTGTCGCCAACCCTGCCCGGCCGAATGCGCAGTTCGACCCGTTCTTCATGGCGGTGGTCAAGGAGATAGGCGCCGCCCTGGAGATCCCCGCGGACGAGGTGCTGTTGCATTACAGCACCAGTTACAGCGCTGCGCGGGCCGCCATGCTGCAAGCCTGGCGATTCTACAGCCTGCGCCGCTGGTGGCTGACCTGCGATTTCTGCCAACCGAGCCGGGAGTTGGTGATTGACGAAGCGGTGGCGCGTGGACTGATCGACCTGCCGGGCTATCACGATCCGATCAAGCGGCGTGCGTACTGCCAGGCGCTATGGATCGGGCCGGCGCGTGGCGCCATCGACGAGCTGAAGGAGGCGAACGCCGCCGGTAAGCGCATCGAGTACGGCCTGTCCAACGAGACCCTGGAGACAGCGGCGATGACTGGCGAGCCCTGGCAGCAGGTGTTCAACCAGCGCTTGCGAGAGGTCGAGCAGCGCCGCGCCAACAACCTGTACACGCTGCCGAAGGGCCGCGAAACCGAGGCGCCGCCGGCGCCCGGTCCCGACGACGAGGAATAACCATGCGCGCATTCGAGCTGGCTGCATCGCAGCCCTGGCTAATGCTGCCCGAGCATCTGGAGAACCTGCTGGCCATCGCTGAGCGAATGGGTGACCCCCAAGCGCTGGTGACCCGCGAAGGCGAGCGCCTGAACAAGGCCCGCACGGTGACTGTTCGCAACGGCGTGGCCATCGTGCCAGTGACCGGCCCCATCTTCCGTTACGCGAACCTGTTTACCGAGATCAGCGGAGCCACCAGCACCCAGGTGCTGGCCACGGACATTCGGCGGGCGCTCGATGACCCGGCAGTCCGCAGCATCGTACTGAACATCGATAGCCCAGGCGGCGTGGCATCCGGCATCAACGAGCTGGCCGAGCTGGTGTACGAGGGGCGCAAGCGCAAGCGGATCGTTACCTATGCCGGGGGCTACCTGGCTAGCGCTGCGTACTGGATCGGAAGTGCTGCCGAGGAAATCGTGATCGACGAGACGGCGATGGCCGGGAGTATCGGCGTCATCGTTGAGGCGGTGGCTCAGCCCGATGGACCGGACAAGCCGAAGCGCTACCAGGTGGTCAGTCGCAACGCCCCGAACAAGCGGCCTGACGTCACCACCGAAGAAGGGCGCAAGAAGATCGGCGAGACCGTCGATGCCCTGGCTGAAGTCTTCGAGAACAAGGTGGCCCGCAATCTCGGCGTGGCTGCTGAACGTATCCCGGAAATGGGTGACTACGGCGGCCTTCTGGTCGGTGCCGCGGCGGTGAAAGCCGGCCTCGCGCACCGACTCGGCAGCCTGGAAGCCCTGATCACTGAACTGGCCAAACCGGCCGCAACCCAACCGAGGAAAGCAAGTATGAAAGTCGTGAAGACCACGGCGGAGCTGCGCGAGGCGCTGGCCAGCGGCATCGACCCGAACATCATCGAAGTGGCCAGCGTCGGCGTCGATGAGATCCAGGCGGCCCGTACCGAAGCGGCCGTCGCTGAGCGCAAGCGCATCCAGGGCATCAGTGCGCTGGCCAGCAAGGGCTTCGAGAAGGAAGTGGCTGCTGCCATCGAAGCCGGTACCAGTGTCGAAGCGACCGCCCTGCAACTGCTCCAGGCGGCCTCTGATCGCGGCATAACCCTCGCCGGTATCGTTGCCGACTCCACCGGGGCCTCGGCCTCCACGCCGGCTGGCGACGACGCGGCCAGCAAGGAGCGTGGTGCCGCGGTATCCGCCATCGTGTCCGGTGCCAAGCGCCGCTAAAAGGAGATCCGCCATGTACGAAGTGCAACGCAATACCTACGTCCCGGACCAATTGGCGGCCGGTGATTTCCCCATTGCCACCGGCTCCGGTGTGATCGCTGCCGGCCAGGTACTCAAGCGCGGCGCGGTGCTGGGCCGGGTCACTGCTTCGAAGGAGTACAAGCTGTCGGTTGCCGCCGCCGACGATGGCTCCCAGGCGCCGAGCGCGGTTCTGCTGGAGGCCGTCGATACCTCGGCAGGTGCCAAGGTCGCGCCGCTGCAACTGACCGGCGATGTGCGTTTCGGCGCGCTCACCGTAGGCGAGGGCCACGGGCGTGACAGCCTGGTCGATGCTCTGCGCCCGTTCTGCCTCTTCGTTCGCTGATAGGAGTTCAACCAGATGACCGATATTTTCGACTGCCGCACGATGCTCGATGCGGTGGAGCAGATGGTGCGGCCGCGTACCTTCCTGCGTGACCTGTTCTTCAATGGCGCCAACCCGGTGACCTTCGGTACCACTGCGGTGGATATCGATATCGTGAAGGGCACCCGCAAGATGGCTCCGTTCGTGCATCCCCGCTTGCCGGGAAGCCTGTCGCTGCGCTCCGGCTACCGGAGCACCACCTACAAGCCGCCGTACATCCAGCCCAAGCGTGAGACCACAGCAGAGCTGATCCTGAAGCGTTCGCCTGGTGAAAACCCGTTCGCTACCAAGTCCGCGCTCCAGCGGGCCGGCGAGCAATTGGGCAAGGATCTGGCGGACCTCGACGACGAGATTACCCGTCGTGAAGAGTGGATGTGTGCTCAGGTGCTCAGCGGCGGCCGCCTCAACGTGAAGGGCGAGGGCGTCGATGATGTTATCGACTTCCAGATGGAAGATACCCACAGGGTGACGCTGGCCACCGGCAAGTGGGGGACCAGTGGCGCCGATCCGATTGGCAATCTGAGGGCTTGGAAGCGCCTCATTGCCAAGGATTCCGGGCGCACGGCGAACGTATCGGTGCTCAGCGGCGAGGCCCTGGATGCGTTCCAGAACGACGAAAGCGTCATGAAAAAGCTGAACACTCGTCGCGTCGACCTGGGCATGATCAAGCCCGAGGAACTGCCTGATGGCGTTACCTACCTCGGCTATCTCAACGATCCGGGTTTGGATCTCTACGGCTACGATGAGTGGTTCGTGCCCGATGATGGCGACAAGAAAGAGCAGCCGATGATTTCGGCGGGCGGCATCATCCTGGGCTCGACCAACACCCGTAACGCCATGTTGTACGGGGCGATTCAGGATCTCGACGCCATCGAGAGTGGCCTGGTCGAGGCGTCGCGCTTCCCGAAGAGCTGGACGACCAAGGAGCCGAGCGTGCGCTGGGTGAAGCTCCAGGCTGCTGCGCTGTCCGGCCTGCTGGAACCGGATGCCTTCCTGTTCGCGAAGGTGGTGTGACATGGCCGCCGCAAAGTCGAAGTACATCGTCATTAGCGGTTGCGTGCAGGACGGGCGCGATATCTATCGGAAGGGCGAGCCCTACGAGCCGGCCAGCGCGGATCTGCGGGATGAGTTGCTGGCTGCGGGCGTTATCGGTCTGGCCAAGGACCATGCCCAGGCGCAGAGCGGCGAGGACGGCGAATAGCCATGCGCTTTCATGAGCGATTCGCTGATCTCGATGCGCTGCTGTTCGATGAGCTGGGCGACTCTGCCCGTTTCGAAGGGCGGGCAGAGCCTGTGCTGGGGGAGTTTACCGCCCCATGGCAGGCTCCGCGCATGGGTACCGCGCCGCTTCCATTGCGTGAGCCGCGGTTCACCGTTCTGGCCAGCGATGCGGCGAGCGTGGAGGTTGGACAGGGAATCGTCGTGGATCTCCCTCCGCCAGACGGCGGCGCCTATATCGTCGTGCGGCGGGAGCCTGATGGCACCGGCCTGGTCGCGTTGCTGCTGAGGAGGGACTGATGGCTATCGGTACCACCCATCGGGTGACCGCGCGAGGCGGTACGCTGAACGTCCAGCCGAAGGCCGCCGATATGGCGGCCTTCTCGACTCTGGCGGCGGCGTACCCGAAAGCGGCGATGAACGCGCAGCGCCGGGCGATCAACAAGACGCTCGGTTGGCTGCGGACGCATATCGCCAGGGCGGTCGGCCAGAAGGAGCGCATAGCGGTTCGGGCGGTGCGGCAGCGGCTGATCGCGTATCCGGTGCGTGGCTCGGGTACTCAGGGCAAGCTCTGGTTTGGCATCAACCCCATCGAGGCCAGCCGAATCGGCCGGCCTCGTCAGGGAAAGGCGGGGGTGACGGTGGCCGGGCGAACCTATCGCGGGGCCTTCTATGCCCGTGTGTACGGGGGCGAGCCAGATATCTGGATTCGAACGGCCAGTCCGCACTTCGACCCGAGCGATTACCCGGCCAGCGACGTTCGATCGATGGCCTACGGTCGCCGGGGTTCGATGGACGCGGACATGTACGGCCGCTTTCCCTTGGCCAAGGCCAAGGTGCTGTTGGACGACGTGCGTCCGCTATTCGATGCCTGGGCCAAGCGGGCCGATCAGAAACTGCTTGAGTTCGCCCAGCGCGAACTCGCCTACGAACTGCACAAGCTGACCAAGGGAGGCGCGCGTGGCTGACTTCGTGCTGCTCGACTTCTACCGATCGATTGAGGCAGAGCTGAACACATCGCTCGCCGGTATGCGCTCTATCGCGTTCGATACGCTGATTGAGGACCGGATGCCAGCGCCGTGCATCCTGCTGGAGGTGTCGGAGTTCGAGCCGAGCCAGGATCCCGATCAGGGCTCGGGCGAGGTGGGACTGACCTTGCATGTGCAAGCCCGCATCGTCGTAGGCCGGGAGCGCGCGGAGAACCGCACCAAGGCCGTTCAACTGGCAACCCAGCTTGCCCATCTGCTGCGGGACCAGACATGGAATCTGGACGATGTTTCGCAAGCCGAGTTCGTCCAGGCCGGCGAGGACTACACGAAGCCTGAGCTGGACGCCTTTTGTGTCTGGCTGGTGGAGTGGACGCAAACGGTCTATGTAGGGGCCGAGGAGTGGCCCTGGAAGGACGAGTCTGGCGAGGAGCTGCTGTTCGGCATCGATCCCGACACTGGTCCCGGTCATGAGGGGGACTACTTCGCGCCCGAGGATATCCCGCTATGAGCTACGCGACAGCGGAACATGACCGCATGATTGCGGCGATGATCAAGCCATGCGTGGTTGCTGCGGTGGATCTCGCGGCCGCTCGGGTGCGCGTGCAGGCAGGGGCTTGGATCAGTGGTTGGGTGCGCTGGCACAGCCTGGCCGCCGGCACGGCGCGTCACTGGCGAGCGCCGAGCCTCGGCGAACAGGGTGTGCTGATCAGTCCCAGCGGCGTAGCCGACATGGGGACGTTCATTCCCGGCTTGTACGGTGTCGCCGGCGACCAGCCCGACAACCGCGAGAACGTGGAGGTCTGGCGGTTTCCCGATGGCGGCTCCCTGGTCTACGACTGGCAGGCGAAGAGCTACGCGGTGACCCTCCCGGCAGGTACCTGCACGACGACCGTTGGCGGCGCCTCGGTCACCGTTACCCCGGGGCAGGTAGCCGTCCAGGCCGGCGAGATCCTGTTGGCTGGCAAGGTCACAGTGGCCGGTACGCTGCACGTCACCGGCAATATCACCAGCGGCGGCTCGATCATGGACACCACCGGCAACAGCAACCATCACACTCACTGAACATAACTCAACGCTGAGCCCGCCCTTGTGCGGGCTTTGTCGTTTCAGGAGGGGCCAATGGCCAAAGCCAAGACTGAAGAAGCGGAAGCCGTCCAGGCGCCGGTTCAAGATCATCCGACGCCCGAGCTGCCGGTGACGTTCATCGATCAGGCCTACCGACAGCGCACCCTGATCATGCCCGGCGGTGTGACGGTGCAGGTGCGCAATAGCGAGGTCGTCGCCGACACCGAAGAGGTGTTCGAGTGGTTGGTGGCTCGCGTGGAATTCGTTCGTAAGTAGGGGGGATCGATGATTGGGCTGGATCGACGGACCGGGCAGCCGCTTTCCGGCGTGGCCCACTTGAAGCAATCCATCGAGGACATTCTGACTACCCCGTTGGGCACCCGGCGCATGCGCCCGGAGTACGGCAGTAAGTTGCGGCGCCTGGTCGATCTGCCGGTGAACGACGGTTGGAAGAGTGCCGTGCAGGCCGAGGTCGCACGGGCGCTTGGCCGGTGGGAACCTCGGCTGCGCCTGGAGCGTGTCCGAGTGGTGGCGGTTATGGGTGGGCGGATCGATCTGGAGTTGGCCGGGGTGTACCTGGGTGACTCCGTAATGCTGGAGGTCAGCGCATGAGTACCGTAGATCTGGCCTCACTGCCGGCGCCCGAAGTGCTGGAGCCGTTGGAGTTCGAGGCGGTTTATGCCGAGGAGCTGGCGGATTTCAGGGCTTACATGGGCGACCAGTGGAACGCGGCACTGGAAAGTGACCCGGTGGTGAAGCTGCTCGAGCAGGCGGCCTACCGTCGAATGCAGAACCGCGCTCGGGTGAACTCGGCGGCCAAGGCGCTGTTGCTGGCCTATGCCGAGGGTAGCGACCTTGACCAGTTGGCGGCGAACGTCAAGCTACAGCGCCTGGTGATACGGGAGGCCGACGAGTCGGCGGTTCCACCGACTGAGCGGGTGATGGAGGACGACGCCGCGTTGCGGGAGCGCGTCCAGCTAGCCTATGAAGGCCTGACCACCGCAGGGCCTCGGTCCAGCTACATCCTGCACGCGCGCAGTGCGTCTGCCCTGGTCGGTGATGCGACGGCCGAAAGCCCCAGGCCGGCGGAGGTGGTGGTTACCGTGTTGCACGTCGAAGGGCAGGGGGGCGCCGATCAGGCGTTGCTCGATACCGTCTATACCCGACTGAGTGATGAGGATATCCGGCCGGTCGGCGACCGGCTGACAGTGCAGAGCGCCGAGGTGCTGCCGTACAGCATCGATGCGGTGGTGTACATGGAAGGCGTCGGGTCGGAGAACGAGGCGATCCTTGCCGAGTGCCAGCGGCGGATAAACGCCTGGATCAATCCGCGCCGTCGCCTGGGTGTCGAGGTGTCCCGGTCGGCGATTGACGCCCAACTACACATCACCGGCGTTCGCAAGGTGGTGCTCAACGGCTGGGTCGATATCGTGCCGACGAAGGCGCAGGCGGCCTACTGCACGTCTGTGAAGGTCGTACAGGGGGACGCATGAGTCAGTTACCGAGCAATGCGACCGAGCTGGAGCGCGCCCTGGAGTACGCGACGGACGAAGAAGCGGACGTGCCTCTACGGCTGCTGGTCAACCCTGATACCTGCCCGGAACACATCCTGCCGTGGCTGGCCTGGGCCTGGTCCGTGGATCGCTGGGACAACGAGTGGTCGGTGCCGACAAAGCGGGCAGCAATCCGCTCGGCCTTCGAGATCCACGCGAGGAAGGGGACTATCGGTGCGCTACGTCGAGTGGTCGAGCCCATTGGCTACCTGTTGACGGTGACCGAGTGGTGGCAGACCGACCCGCCCGGCGAGCCTGGCACGTTCTCTATCGAAGTTGGCGTCAGCAGCGGCGGTATCACTGAAACCACCTATCGCGAGGTGGAGCGCCTGCTGGATGACGCGCGGCCGGTCAGCCGCCATATCGTCGGGCTCGACATTCGCTTCGAGCCCAAGCTTCAGGTCTACACCGCGGTTGTAGAGACCGATGGTGACATCTTGGATGTATTCCCGAGGGCCAATCCATGAGCAAGCAATACGGGGGCTTCCTTACCGACAAGGGTGCTGCCAAACAAGTCGAGGCGGCGGCCGGCGGGCTGCGGCGTGACATTACACATATGTTGATCGGTGATGGAGGCGGTGCGCCTGGGGAGACGCCTGACCCGGTCCCTAGTCCGTCGCAAACTGCGCTTATCCGACAGCGCTACCGGGTCAAATTGAACCGGTTGGTAGCGGCCGAGGACAATCCTAGCGTGCTGGTGGCCGAAGCCATTCTGCCGCAGGACGTAGGGGGCTGGTGGATGCGTGAGCTGGGTCTGGAGGACTCCGATGGCGACATGATCGCTGTGGCGGATTGTGCGCCTAGCTACAAGCCGTTGGTCAGCGAGGGCGCGGGGCGAACCCAGACCGTCCGGTTGCATATCGCGGTCAGCCACGCAGAAATCGTCAATCTTCTGGTCGACCCTAATGTTGTGACTGCGACGGTCGCGGATCTGGATAAGGCCCTGCTGGAAGTTCGCGCGATTCATGACGCCACTGGACAGATGACGCGAGAGCAGGGCGGCGGGATCACGCTGCCTTTGTCCTTGAGTCCAACGGGTATCGCTCCCGGTACATACCGCAGCCTAACAATCGACGCGAAGGGACGAGCAACCAGCGGCAGCAATCCCACTACCCTGGGTGGCTATGGCATCACCGATGCCCTGGCGAAAAGTGAGGCGGTGGAAGAGCCAATGCCGTACAAGCTGCTACGGCTCAACGGTGCGGGGCAACTGCCGGCATCGATTACCGGCAATGCGGCGAGCGCCACGAAGCTGTCGGCTGAACGGGCTCTTGCGTGTAGCGGCGCCGCAACAGGCAGTGCGGTGTTCGACGGAACACGGGACGTTTCCATTGCGCTGACCCTGGCGGATAGCGGGGTGGTGCCCGGTGCCTATCCGAAGGTGACAATCAACGCCAAGGGCTTGGTGACAGCGGGAGGCCCGTTGTCTGCCGCTGATATCCCAAATTTGGATTGGAGCAAGATCAATAGCGGCAAGCCCACTACGTTGGCGGGCTACGGGATCACCGATGCGCTGAATGCGGGTCTCAACAGCCAGAGTCCCATTTTCTATTCGGCGGTGGCAGGCGATGGGCTCGCGCAGGCGGCCATTCAGATTCGTGAAGCCGAACTGATCGGCGCGAACGGGCGGATCTACAAATATGCGCCGCGGCTCTGGTTTCACTGGAGCGGCGTATATGCGGGCGACCTGGGGATGAACGATGTTGGGAATCTGCTTTGGCGCGGGAGCCCAATCTATACCGCGGCAAATCTGGATCTCTCGGTGTATGCCCGTGTTTCGCATACGCACGATGCTAGCCAAATTACCTCCGGGATTCTCCCAGTACACCTGGGTGGAACGGGCGCGAATAACCCTACGTGGGCACGTGAGAGTCTGGGGGCCGGTGTACCTTCGACTGCGTGGCTCTATTCCACCGGCTGGTGGCGGGATAACGACACTGGATTTATCCGCCAGTGGGGTCGCGTCACGGTAGCGGGTGATGGAACAGCGACCATCACGTTTCCGATTCCCTTCCCGAACGAATGCCTAGGCGGATTCGCTGGCCAGACCGCCTATTTCCATCCTGGCACTGACGCGAGCACTGCGTTCTATGGACTGACAACGACAGGGGCGACCCTCGAAAACAGCTATCAACTCCAATCCGTATTGTTCTGGGAGGCGTTCGGTCGATGAGTTCCAGTGACTATGTCTTCTCGCCGTCGGCGGTGGCGTTCTATCCCGTTTCTTTGCGAAAGGTCTACGAAGAGGGTAGTGGTTGGCCGCTCGATGCAGTGTCGGTCAGTACGGCGCTGTATGAGCGGATACTGGCGGGGCAGGAGTCTGGTAAGCGAATTGCCGTCGACTCCTCTGGTCTTCCGGTGTTAGTCGACCCTCCACCGCCAGACGAACTGCGGCTTGTCGCGCGGGCTCGAGCATGGCGCGACGCACAACTGATAGTAACCGATGGCCTGGTGGCCCGGCATCGTGACGAGCGCGACCTGGGTAGTGACACCACTCTCAAACCTGAGCAGTTCGTAGAGGTTATGAACTATCGCGCGGCCCTGCGCAATTGGCCGGATAACCCGGCATTCCCCGACCCTGCCTCCAGGCCGAAGCCGCCTGCCTGGCTGGCCGAAGAAGGCACCAACTGAGCCCCGCCCTAGTGCGGGGCTTTTCATTCTAGGAGATCTACCAATGAGCTTTTTCCATGGCGTCACGGTAACGAATGTGGACGTGGGCGCGCGGACCATTGCTTTGCCCTCCAGCTCGATCATCGGTCTGTGTGACGTGTTTACTCCGGGAGCTGGAGCGACCGCCAAGCCGAACGTGCCGGTCCTGATCAGCAGCAAGAAGGAAGCGGCAGCGGCGTTCGGGATCGGTTCGCCGATCTACGCTTCGTGCGAGGCCATCTATATGCGCGCCCAAGCTGTCATCGTGGCGGTCGGTGTGGAAGCGGCGGGCACGCCCGAAGAGCAGGCCAGCGCGATCATCGGCGGCATCAACAGTACAGGCGAGCGTACCGGCCTGGAGGCGCTGCTGGACGGCAAGTCGCGTTTCAACGCTCAGCCGCGGCTGTTGATTGCGCCCGGGCATTCCGCACGGCAGGCAGTGGCCAGTGCGATGGACGCCCTGGCCGGCCGCATGCGGGCAATCGCGATCATCGACGGGCCGGGCAAGGATGATGAGACCGCCATAGCCTACGCCGCCAACTTCGGCAGCAAGCGCCTGTACATGGTCGATCCGGGGGTCCAGGTCTGGAACACCGAGACCAGCAGCACCACCGACGCCCCGGCCTCGGCCTGGGTGGCGGGTCTGTTCGCCTGGACCGATGCCGAGTATGGATTCTGGGCCAGCCCCTCGAATAAGGAATTCGTCGGGATCACGGGCACCACGCGGCCCATCGAGTATCTGGACGGCGACCCGACCTGCCGAGCCAACCTGCTGAACAATGCGAACATCACCACGATCATCCGCGATGACGGCTACCGCCTGTGGGGCAACCGCACCTTGTCTTCGGATGCGAAGTGGGCATTCGTCACCCGCGTACGGACGATGGATATCGTGATGGATGCGATCCTGGCAGGGCACAAGTGGGCGGTCGACCGCTCGATCACCAAGACCTATGTGTCTGACGTGACCGAGGGGCTGGAGTCCTTCATGCGCGACCTGAAGAACCAGGGCGCGGTCATCAACTTCGAGGTCTACGCCGACCCCGACCTGAATACGGCCAGCCAGCTCTCCCAAGGCAAGGTGTATTGGAACATCCGATTCACCGACGTTCCGCCGGCCGAGAACCCCAACTTCCGCGTCGAAGTCACCGACCAGTGGCTGACCGAAGTCCTCGACGCAGCATAAGGAGCGCGTGCAATGGCAATGATTCCGCAGGTACTGACCAATACCAACCTGTTCATCGACGGCATCAGCTTCCAAGGCGATGTGCCGTCGTTGACCCTGCCCAAGGTCACCGTCAAGACCGACGAGTTCCGCGCCGGCGGCATGGATGGCTCCGTCGACATGGACATGGGGCTTGAGCGCATGGAGTCGTCGTTCACCACCAACGGGGTGCGGCGCGAGGCACTGAACTTCTTCGGCCTGGCCGATGGCACCGCCTTCCGTGGCGTCTTTCGTGGATCCTTCAAGGCGCATAAAGGCAAGGTAACGGCGGTGGTCGCGACGATCCGCGGCACCCTCAAGGAGGTTGACCCGGGCGACTGGAAGGCCGGCGACAAGGCCGAATTCAAGTACTCGGTGGGCGTCACCTACTACAAGCTCGAAGTCGACGGCCGCGTGGTCTTCGAAATCGATCCCTTGGCGCCGTTGCGGGTTATCAACGGTGTCGACCAACTGGCTGAAACGCGCGCAGCGCTGGGCATTTAAGGAGTGAATATGAAAGAGAAAACCCCCGCGTGGTTGGAATTGCGTGCCACCGGCGCCACGGTCAGCTTGCGTTCCACGGCCGATGTCAATGGCGTGAAGGTCGACAAGCTGACCCTTCGCGCGCCGACAGTCCGTGACATCCTGGCGTCGGAAGAGCAGGGCGCTGAGACAGAGGCACAGCGCGAGCTGGCCCTGTTCTCGACCCTGGCCGAGGTTGGCCGAAAGGATCTGGAGGGGCTGACCATGGTCGATTACCGGCGCTTGCAAACCGCCTACTTTCGCCTGGTGCAGGACGACGGGGTATAGCGTTCAGCACCACAAGCGCATGGCCAGGCGTCTGGCGGCGGAGTTCCATTTCTCCGTCGCCGATATCGAGGCCATGCCGTTGGCTCGCATGATCTGGTGGCTCAGTGACTGAGCCACCTTCAACCGACAGAGAATCCTATGGCGTCCAATCAACTCTCCCTCGGGCTGCTGATCGGCGGCGCCGTGAGCGGTTCGCTGAATGCAGCATTCCGCACCGTCGAGGGCAGTATTGACCAGCTCCAGTCCAAGGGGCGGGAGCTGGATCTGTTCAAGGCCCAGACCAAGGCGGCGTTGGAGTTGGGCAACACGCAGCGCCGCAGCACCTTGCGGGCTTATGGCGAACAGCAGAGGGTCGGCGCGGCGCTGGAGTCTCAGCATGCAGCAGCCACCGCCCGGCTGGCATCGCTCAATCGCGAGTTGGCCGCGGCGGATCAGGCTCGGACCCGGCGACTGGCTACGCAGTCGACGGAAATGGACCGCCTGCGCTACCTCCAGTGGCAGCTGACCCAAGAGGCCAACCGGCAAGCCGAGGGCGGCAACAAGGGGGAGGCGAAGCGATTGCGGGGCCAGGCCCAGGCGGCGGCCGAACTGTACAAGCAACGCCAAGCCCAGGCGGCGGCCGACAACAAGGCCGACGCGGAAAAAGTCCGGGGGATTCAGCGCCGGATCGATGTGGCGCAACGTGAAGCCCAGCAAGCCAAGCGCAGCCTGGCGGACCAGCAAACGGAAATGGGCCGGCTGCGTAACGTGCTGCGAGACAACGCCAGGGAGGCGGGGCGACTCGGCGATGCCTTCCGCTGGGCCGCCCGCGAGGCGCAGGGCATCAAGCTCCAAGCCAGCGGCATGGCGCGCCTGGAGGCCGGGAAGTCCGGTATGCGCTCGACGGTCGGCCAGGCGGTCGCCGGCACCGCCGCTCTGGCTGTGCCTACGAAGATCAGCGCGGACTACCAGGCGATCATTCGGGATATCGCGATTAAGGCTGGGGTGGCCGGTTCCGCTGAAGAGCGGGATCTGTCGCGCACGGTCATTACCACTTCCCGCGACACCGGGATGGCGCGCAACGAAGTGGCCGATGTGATCAACCAATTGGTCAGCGCCGGCATGGATCTGGACGTGGCGTCGGGGTTCTCTCCGGTCGCGGCCAAGTTCGTGGTGGGGCAAGGCGCCGGCGGCGTGGATACCGCGCGGATGATGCAGGCACTCCAGCAGAACGCGAAGATCTCCGATCCCAAGGTGATGGAGAAAGCATTGGAGGCTATCGCCTTCCAGGGCCAGGCCGGCTCGTTCGAGGCCAGTGACATGGCCCGATGGTTTCCGCAACTGCTCGCGGAAATGGGCAAGCTGGAGATCTTCGGCATGGATGCCGTCACGCAGCTGGGCTCGATGCTTCAGGTGCAGATGAAGGCGGCCGGCGGTGCCGATGAGGCGGCCAACAACCTGAAGAACTGGATGGCCAAGATCGGCTCCAGCGATGTTGTGCGAGCCTACCAGAAGGCTGGCATCGACTATCAAGGCTCGCTCAATACTGGCTTGCAAAGCGGAATGTCGACGCTGGAAGCCAGCTTTGCATTGGCCCAGCAGTACATCCAGCGCACCGATCCAGCCAAGGCCAAGAAGATGGCCGAGGCAACCGCCGCCATCAGCAAGGAGGCGGACCCGGCCAAGGCCAAGGCGATGATGGAGGCCCTGGAACAGACACTGCGCACCGGCGATATTTTCGCGGATATGCAGGTTAAGGCGGCTCTTACCGCCTACACGCAGAACAAGGCGCTGTACGAGTCGCTGAAGAAGGAGTCGGCATCTGCCACAGGCATTCTGGACCAGAACCTGAGGGAACGCCGGGAGGCCTCAGCCCAGCGCTGGGCTGAAGTCGCCCAGGCCGCGAACGAAGGGATGCGGGCGGTTGGTGACGCGATTCGTCCGATGACTGATGCGGCGGCCGACGCCTTGCGGCCCTTGTTTCAGGGGCTTACTCGACTCACCGATGCGGCACCTGGGGTAACTGCCGGAGTCGTGGGTGTCGGTGCCGCGTTGGTCGTGCTCCGGGGGATCGTGAACGCCTGGAGGATTGGCCGAGGGCTGATGGATATTGCCCGTGGCCGCTCGATGATGGGCAATCCGAACATCGTTCAACGTGTGTTCGTGACCAACCCCGGTGCCGGCGGCTTGGGTGGTGATGTGGGCGGTGGTTCTGCTCGGCGCGGCCGGGACGGTGGCGGTCGCAGTGGGCGCCTCGGCGCCGCAGGGCGCGGTGCCTGGGGTGTGCTCCGGGGGGCTGGGCGC